>MDTP02000079.1 GCA_001714685.2 Methanosarcina sp. Ant1
CTCCTCCATAATTTTTTCTTTTGTAAGGTAGACGCGTTTACCGTCTCCCATCCGCAAAGCATATTCAGTTGCCATTTTTTACCCTCCATCTATCAGATAGATTTTATTTGATGAAATTCGAGTTTAGAGCAGCAGTTCTTTTGCCTTTGCCACGGCTTCACTTGCATTCTCTGCATAGCAGTCTGCGCCTATCTTGTCTGCCCAGGCCTGGGTTGCAGGGGCTCCGCCTACCATGACCTTTATCTTGTTCCTGAGGCCTTCTTCCTTTAGCAGGTCAATGACCTCTCTCTGTCCCTGAAGGGTCGTGGTCATAAGGGCGGAAAGCCCGATCATATTAGCATTCACTTCTTTTGCCTTTTCTACGAAATTCTTCGTAGGCACATCTCTACCAAGATCATAAACTTCAAAACCTGCAGACTGGAGCATGGTTGAAACAATTGACTTTCCTATATCATGGACGTCGCCTTCCACAGTGCCGTTCACGATAACACCAAGTTTCTTACTCTCTGTTCCTGCCGGAAGATCAGCTTCCAAAAAATTAACCCCTGCTGTCATCGCATCAGCAGCCATCATAACATGAGGCAGGAAGAGTTTCCCTCTCTCAAAAAGAACTCCTACCTGGTTCATGCCTGCAGAAAGCCCTTTGTCAATGATCTCTGACGGTTCCATAACCTTTTTTGCTTTCTCAACAGCAGCGAGTACTGCATCTCTTTTACAGGAGATAACTGCATCAGAAAGCTCCTGAATAAGTTCTTCGTTAGTTGCCATTTTTATACCTCTATCTACGTAGAAAGTTTCTCCAGCCCCTAAAGATTAAGCTGAATTTGAAATTTCTATCGGATATATTTTTATATACACTGAATTATTTAGCCCAACCCATCAGGCTTTTTCGAAAAAGAGAGGTACTGACTCGTCATCAATGCATTTGAAAAGCAAATGAGTTTTGACAGGCTTAATGGATAAGACTCAAGCCATGAGATTTTTTAATCCTATTGAAATTTCGGGTTGTGGTGTGAGTTATTGAAAACCGTAAGCACAAGAATATCTCTACATTTTCCTCAAATGCAGGAGATGTACTAGCTTTTTCGGAATTGATCAATAACTCGTGTACACGACCAAATTTCGATCAATTAAAAAAAGCTGGAATTAAAGAATGAGAAAAAGATATTCAGTTGTTTGAAGATTTGAAAGGCAGAGAATTCTGGAAACCGTGATTATAACAGCCCTGCTATCGCTTTTTCCTGGACTCACGATGGGATTCCTGCCAAATTCTACAAGCTGAATGTAAATTTCCCATCATGGCAGGTGTGCTTTTCCCATCCTGACCGGTGTGCTCGCAGCTATTATAAGATCCAGGATATGATTAAGGGGTTCTCTGTGTGTCTCTATATAAATAAAAAATCATCTAATAGAGCATGGAATGGAAGGATATCATAGCCTTAAAAAGAAGGTTAGGGGAGAGGTAGCTCACGAAGCCTCCAGGTTTTCAGCAGGCCTGAAAGTAACAAACCTGGATTTCGTCTCAGCTTTCTTCTCCCCATTTTTGAGGAATTTAAATTCCTTCGAAAGCATTCCCAGAACCACAAACAGCATGATATATTCTGCAGCCGGCGATGCAGACCAGACGCCGTCAATGCCAAAGAAGAGAGGCAAAATGAATAGCAGAGGAAAGAGGATAACAAAAATCTTTCCCAGATTAATGAAGAGTGCTGCTCGGACTCTGTTTATTGACTGGAAATAAATAGAAGTAAGGAGCACAGTACCTTCAACGAGTAGAGAGAACATGAAAATATTCATTCCTTGAAGCGTAATTTCCAGAAGTTCAGAGTCATTCTGGCTGAAGATCCGCACAACACTATCTGGGAAGAAGTACATCAGCACAAACCCGAAAGCTCCGACCAGAATACACGAAAGCATTGTCAATTTCAGGGTCTTTGAAACTCTTTCATAGAGGCCAGCTCCATAATTGAAACCTATAATCGGCTGCACTCCAAGGGCTATTCCTTCGAAGAGCATATAGAAAACTGAAAAGACATATCCTATGATTCCATAAGCTGAGACCGCAAGCTCGGAACCGTATCTGAGCAGCATGTAATTGTGCGCAAAGAGCACGAGAGCCAGTGAAAATTGCATCACGAAAGATGGAAAACCTGCATGAAAGATTTGTATCAAGGTTCCGATTCTGAATCTCATGTCTTTAAGCCGAAGTTTCAACTTTGCCTTGTTCCCAAAAAGGTAAAGCATAAGCAGTACTGCAGGCAGGGCAAAGGAAAGTACTGTAGCAATGGCGGCACCTGACATTCCCATTCCCATGCGCATAACGAAAAGGTAGTCAAGCACGACGTTTAAAACTACTCCTGCAATCATTACGTTCATAGAGAGTTTCGGCTTCCCGTCATTCCTTACCAGGGGATCGAGGGCAAGAGTAAGGACTATGAAAACCGAACCCAGGAAAATGATTCTGAGATATTCGCGAGCAAAGGTAAGAGCAGGCCCGCTGGCTCCAAGGAGGCTGATTGAGGTTTCGCAAAAAACCAGCCCTCCTACAGTCAAAATGGCTCCTGCAAGAAGGCTTAAGGGAAAAGCGTTGTGCACAATGTCCAGGGCTCCCTTCGTATTTCCCTTTCCAAGTTCCAGCGCTGTGAGACTGGACGAGCCGATCCCGATAAGTACGCCTACTGCAATTATTGCTATATAAGGAGGAAAGGCAAGGGTAATTCCTGCAAGGCCCTGGCTTCCAAGTATGTTCCCTATAAAGAAGCCGCCGATAATTCCCTGGATGCCCGCAATGACAACTCCCACAACTGCCGGGAATGTAAATTTCCAGAACAGACGCAAAATATTCCCGGATCTCATATCTTCATCACTTACCATACCAGATCCTCCATACACTGCAAAGCCATTTTTTCGGGAGTCTGCAGTCGGGTTTCCAATTTTATCTTGTATGGGGAAGCCCAAATTTGCCCTATGGAGGACCGGTCAGCCTGATTTTCAAGTTCCGGAGCTTTTTTTGCTGTTCTCAGGTGAAAAGACCTGTTCAAAGAGAAAGAGGTGAGATTATACTCTTTTGAAGACTTGTATTTCTTTGAGTGTTCATATACATTTAAGAGATTGAGATACAGAGACTCAATCCTCTTAAATTCAAATAGAATCATGTTTCATCCTGATGAAGCTTCAGAAACATGCAAATTCAAAATAGAGCTGCTTTGTTGCAGATTAAATCAGTCTGTCTATTCTGAATGGTACTTGCATACTTTCCTGGTGTCGTTTCGTGCTGCATTCCTGCAGCATTAATTCGTTTTATGAAGCTTCATCATTTAAACTGTAAAAGAGGATCCAAGCGAAAATCAAGAATCCTATGGAATTGCAACAAAGCAAGTAGAACCAATACTAAGATAGTCAGTCTGATCAGCTAATTTATGCGCTAAATATTATTTAAGTAATATTTATATATTGGCACCCGTTTTTATTTTACCAGGTTATTTTATTCTGAGACCCATAAAAACATTTATCGGCTTCAATCTAGAGAAGGAGCCCCTCTATACAGAACAAGCCCAGTTGAGAAATTAGCGCAGGTTGTGGAGGTACATAGAATAATAATGAGAAAAGATTTCCCCAGACAATATTAAAGAAGTCCAGGAATAGGTCTTAGAACCTGCCTGAAATTTATATATTCCTTGGAAAACAGATTGTTCGCTAATGCCAGAACAAAATGAAAGAATTCATTATCCAAGTGATTTATCTGATAAAGAATGGGAAAAATTAATAGAGGCATTACGTTAAATCCTAACTTTTAGGGTATCGGGCTGAACTTTAACAAAATGATAAAATTAAATGATAAAATTATATGTAGAGAGAAAAAAGCGTTTATAAATAACGAAATTTTTTTGTTGAACACGAATATATTTTGTATTATATTTAATTGATAGAGAATCTTTCCAAAAATACTTTCCTTTTACTTCCCAGCATCCTTTATCTCAAATTTTACATTTCTCTTCTTAAGCTCTTTTATAATCTCTTCCATAAACACTCCAGGCCCGGGGATATGGCTGTGGTGGAATTCCTTGACTTTGCCTGGCTCTCCGCCGACACTCGTCATTTCCACACCGCAGGAGGGACTTTTCGGAACGCCGATAATCTTTATTTTTATGCCGGCTGCTGAAAGGTCTTCGAGCAGATCTGCAAAGGGGGTGAAGATTTCCTGGCAGAAGCGCCTGTAGGCAGGGTGGTCAAGCTGGTCTTTAGTAATTTCTCGGCGCCTAATTCCGAAAAACATGGATTCTGGGCAGGGGAGCTGGATAACGTTTGCGCCTTTTGTGTCAACAGGGAGAGGAGGTTTTGCTCCTTTTATTCTTGCAAGAGGGTTAAGCAGACAGTGGCCCAGGACCATTACCTCATTCATATTACCGTTTGTCGCTGTTTTTTCGGGAACCTGAGAGCAATTGAAATTTTCCAGCATTTTCATATAATTACCTTCTATTCATTACCTACTATTCTCTTTGTGCAAAAAGAAGAGATTATATATTTATCTTCTGCATATGTATCTGAAAATGGTATCTGTGAGCCTGCATACCAACTGTATTTTTGCAGTCTGTTAGGGTATGATTGCAAAAGAAATGCAGGAGCACTGTCTTTACATTGGAAGGTCACAGCACATGCATGAAGATTTAGGAACAACAATTAGCAGAGGATTCAACAGCTGGGTTAAAAATTTAAACATTTGTATTCCATTTATCCTTAACTCTTTTGTCAATCTGATTCTTTTAGTCTTATTCTTAGGATTGATGGGCATTTTGCTCTTTGCCTCGAATGTCGAAAATATAATTGACCCTGCTACCCTTTCCCCAGAGGAACTTTATTCAATAATGTGGGAGGGATTTACGGAAAATATTGTATACTCTGTACTTTTAATTATCATGTTTTTCCTTTTTTGGATGTTCGTACAGTCCTTTTTCACAGCAGGTGCAATAGGGATGGCAAAGAAGGCATCTGAAACCGGAGATACCGTCCTCTCTGACATGCTCGTCTCAGGTTCGAAAAATGTTTCCAGGTTTTTCCTGACAATTATGTTAATGACCCTGCTGGCACTTGGAGGAATCATATTTATGGTGCCTGGAGCCCTTGCAGTCGGGGATCTAAGTGCTCTGATCGAAAATCCGGCAGCTCAGGTACAGGGTATGGGAGTACTCGCTATAGGAGTAATTCTATGGGGGACATACATAATAGCCTTAAGTATCGTGCTTTCTCTTACATTATATGCCCTTGTCATCGACGAACTTGAACCTCTTGAAGCTTTAAGCACGGGTTTTCACTTTTTCAGGGAGAATAAGCTGGATGTTTTCTTCACATGGGTAATTTTCACAATGTTGGCTTTAGTCAACGTTCTTCTCAGCGAGTACGCTGGTCCCGGAAATATTCTGGTCTCAGGGTTTACATCCCTGCTTCCGATAGTTGTTCTACAGCCTCTGGCAACTGTTCTCTGGACGCGTCTTTATGTGAGCAGGAAGGGAAAGAAACTCTATGATCCTGCAGATCTGCTTTCCTACCCAGATCGGACCAAAGAGGCTTTCTGATACGTATATATGTCTGATAGTTCTGTTCGTTCAATACTCCATATTAAGCCCGGCCTAGCAATTTGCAGGCCTGACATATATCTTCAGTGCAGGTCTCCCCACAAATCCTGCATTTTTCTATTCTTGCTGGGGGAAGTTCTTTTCCGAGGGCTCCTGCAAGCTTGTCAAAACCCCTGAGCAGGGAATATTTGGTCCCCGGATGCCTTGTCTCAAAATTGTTTAGCAGCTCCCTCACTTCTCCTCGCAAAGCTTCTCCTGCATATGGACATTCGCTGAAGTCTACTGGCAGGGAATTTACCAGAGCATAAAGTGCTACTTCTTTTTCAGGGACATTCCTTAGAGGTTTTGCCCGCAATATCAGGCCTTCTATAGCCGCAGGCGGGGCAAGCCTGACCATACGTTCCACATCCCCTCGGAAATGGTTAAGGAGAATAGTCTGTGCCTCATCGTCCAGGTTATGCCCTGTGACCAGCTTCGTTGCCCCAATTTCACGAGCTGCCTTATTGAGAATATTTTTTCTAAGGACGCCACAATAACTGCATGTGCCTTTTTCCCGGTCCGATGCTGCCAATTCGTCCATGGTTACCCCATGTGCTTCTTTGAAAGACCTTATGATGTGTCGGATCCCGAGAGTTTTGGTAAGATTCTTTGCAAGTTCGAGGGAATTCGGACGGTACCCGTGTATCCCTTCATCAACTGAAATTGCCACTATTTCAATATCCGGCCTATTTCCCAGAATTTTGTGCATCACATAAAGAGCAACTGAACTGTCCTTACCTCCGCTCAGTGCGACTGCTATTAGGTCATTTTTCTGGATGCTGTACCCTTTCCGGATTGTCAGCTTGATCTTCCTCTCAACGTCCTCTACAAAGTGTTTCTTGCAGAGGTGCATCCCGGAATATTTCTGAAAAATAATAGCTTCGTGATTGCATTTTTTGCATTTGATTGTCATTTAAAATCCTTTTTTATGACTCAGTTCCATGGAAGTAAATGAAAAAGATCGAAACTCACACAAACTGACACAAGAAACATTTTTGAAAAAACATTTTAATAAGAATTTCCCGATTTAATGAGTTATATTATGTCAGGTTTCATGCATGTCAGGTTTTGTGCCAAGATTCAGCCAAGGTTTCTTTCTAGGAAAGGAACCTCTGTTATATATTGTTTTTTACGCGCTTCGGGAAAAACATATGTTTTCAGGCTGTCTCAAAACTACACTTGATTATACATTACGACAAAAAGGTAAGCCATGAATTGCTTCAATGCTGTCCCTTCCGTTTGGGGTAACCCTACCAGAATTTGCATTAGTAGTAATGCCGGTTTGCAAAGTTTCGGGGGCAACGTGAAGACCTTGAAAATCCAATTCAGACAATTTGCTAGGGTAAGGACTCTATGGGGAATGGAAAGTGAATCATTGCAAGAATCGTGACGAAGAACCAGAAAAATTAAAAAGACTATGAAACATTTAACAATATTAGAACCTAATTCCAGAACATGCTGTATCTGAGTGTGGAATCTGAGTCAGAATACACTTAAATAAAAATAAATAAATAATTTGAAAATACTAAAATTATTAATACAATGTAAGCGTTTTTGAGCAACGTAAGCTCAACTTTATTTATATATAAATATTGACATGTGTTATCCCAGCCTGGAATAATGCCCTATTCCCGGTTAAAGTTCACTAGGCGAGTTAAAAAGCTTTGCTGGATACATCAGATAAGATACATCAGATAAGATACATCAGATAAGATACATGAAGATAAAATGATTGAAAGTATTCAACTACAAAAGTTTTGATCCCGACCGAGGTAAATAAGACATGGTGAAATGTGATATTTGCAGAACAGAAACAAATTCTCTGCTTAGGGTAAAACACCGGAAACAAGGGATTATAAAAATATGTTTTGACTGCTGGGAAGTGGAACAGGGAAACCAGAACCTGCTCCATATGGAAGGGGGATGCGGATGTTGCAGATAAGTCCTTATTGGCAGCATTAATACATAAAGAGAGTTTACATGAATTGCTAGTTTTGAAATATCCCCCTGGTTCATATAACTCATAGATTGGTTAGATCTATAGAACTGATCAAATACAGAATGCGCTATGATCCAACGGACTGCATTATTATCCAACAGACTGTATTATTATGGCTCTTCGCTATTCCTTATGGATAAGATGCTTTTTCAATTTACCCGCATTGGTTTTTGTGATGATATCCACACGAAACAGCGGAGAGCCATTGTTATCTTATAGCTTAAAATGGTCGATATTTTAGTTTAAGCCAGAAGTATTCTCAGATGAGTGTATTTATATATATTTATAGCCACTTTTGGGGAATATGGTTCAAATAGATTCTGGATGCATCTCACGAAAAAAGTGCTTTCTGTATACTATTCTCCTTTTTATCCTTGCAGGTATTTTTGAAATTGGTGGAGGATACCTTATCTGGTTATGGCTGCGGGAAGGAAGGGGGCTGGAATTTGCATTTTTAGGAGCAATTATCTTATTTTTATATGGAATCGTGCCCACTTTCCAGCCTTCTTACTTCCACAGAATATATGCAACCTATGGGGGTATTTTTGTTGTTATGTCACTTTTATGGGGCTGGGTATTCGACAAAACCCTACCTGATACATATGATCTCATAGGTGCCATGATTATTCTTATCGGGGTCTCAATTATATATTACTGGCCAAGGAAGGATGAGATCTATGATTGACCTGGGGGTTTCTCTCGCCCTGTTCTTTCTGGCCGCTTTACTCGAAATAGGAGGAGGTTATCTGGTCTGGTTATGGCTAAGAGAGAATAAAGGAATAGTCTTTGGGCTTCTTGGAGGGCTAACATTAGCTGTCTACGGGATCATTCCAACCTTCCAGCCTGCGAATTTTGGAAGAGTCTATGCTGCATACGGAGGGGTCTTTATTGTTTCATCCCTGATCTGGGGAGCCCTTGTTGATAAGAAGAGACCTGATAAATATGAAATAATCGGAGCACTGATCTCACTTGTGGGTGTCTTGATAATGTTTTACATCCCTCGTTAAAGAGGCTGTCCGACAATTCAATCAGAGAGTAAAAAGATGACAAAAAGAAAGCATTTAATACCTTTAAATTGAAAAAGAAGGAATTCATTTATTAGTGACAGTAATTGTCGGACAGCCTGTTAAGGGTTAGGTGGAGAAGGAAAAGCCTGATATATCTTATTATCCTGAAAAGTTTATCTCCTCCAATTTCTCCTTCCAAAACAATTTTAAAAAATCGATGTTTTTTCTAATAGCGTTTTTCAGGCTACAGATCCAATATCCACCTTTAACTTCCATATCCTATTTAGGTCGTGTCCGTGAGTCATTGATCAGATCTGAAAAACAATTATACCTTCCATTATTGGAAAAATGTAGAAAGAGTCTTATGTATACGCTTTTTAACAACTCGTGGGCACGATCTCTATTTATTAGATTTATTAACTTAGGAGTCGTCACAGAACAAAATATGCACAGGTCTCTAGTGGATGCCTTGATTTTCAAGATCATAACCATCAATTGGAAAGTAACTTTATAAAAAATTCCCCTAATCTATTTTGTGACCGTTACTTAAGAATGAATCTGGTTTAGATCTTTCAGAACTATAAGGGTCAGTATTATATACTAATGAAAATTACTAATGAAAATCTATTTATAGATAGGTGCTCTGCTTGAAGCTAATATCTCCTCATTTTTACTTGAGTAGAAAATATAATCCATTTATGCTGGAAAAAAGGAGAACCAGACATGCTTCAAATATACAAATCAGTAGACGATGGAATCATAACTCTCGATCAAGTTGAAAATGGAGCATGGATTAATCTTGTAAATCCAAGTCCACAGGAAATCCTGTTCATTTCAAACAATCTAAGTATTCCTATTGATCATATCAAAGCTGCACTCGACGAAGAGGAGCGCTCCAGAATTGAAGTGGATGAAGGTTGTACTATCGTATTAATAGATATTCCTGTACCAAATATGAATCTGCAGGACGGGGGGACATATTATACAATTCCCCTTGGAATTATTATTACTGATAATAACATTGTTACCGTTTCACTTAAGGAAAATTACGTTATGAAAGATTTTATTGAACGGAAAAATAAATCATTTTATACATTTAAAAAAACACGTTTTCTTCTACAGATCCTCTACAAAAACTCAAAGTTATACCTTCAATATCTCAAGCATATCGATAAAACAAGTGATAAGATTGAAGGCAGGCTGCATAAATCTCTGAAAAATAAAGAGTTAATTCAGTTACTTGAACTGGAAAAAAGTCTTGTATACTTCTCTACGTCATTGAAAAGCAATGAAATGGTACTTGAAAAAATTTTAAGGTCAACTCCTGTTAAGATGTACCCTGAAGATACGGAGCTTCTTGAAGATGTTATTATAGAAAACAAGCAGGCAATTGAAATGGCAAATATTTACAGTAATATCCTGAGCGGGACAATGGATGCATACGCATCGGTTATCTCCAACAACTTAAATATTGTCATGAAATTCCTGACCTCAGTCACAATTATTATGGCGCTCCCAACAATGGTTGCAAGCTTTTTCGGGATGAACGTTAACGTCCCTTTTGCGAGTAATCCTCATGCATTCGCAATTATTTTTACAATGACCGTTTTTTTCTCGGTGATTTTAGCTTTTACAATGGTAAAAAAACAATTGTTTTGAGTTCAACTTTAGGAATGTACTGAAATCTACTCAGTACCATCTATTTTTTAATTTCCGCTTTTTTCTGTACATCTTTTGCTACCTCTTTCATCATCTCCCCGACAAGGTTTGCTTTTTCGCAGTGAGACGCTTCTTTTGGCTTGCAGTTTAAGAGAATGCTCATCAATCTATCAGCAGTCCGGTAAAACTTCATATCCTCTAACAAGACCAAAAGTTCGGACAATCTTTCACTAAATTCCCTGCATTTATCGTGGCTGCAGACTGCCTGCTCATGAAGTCGGCTGACCGCCTGTAAATCTTTTACGATATTACTCGGGATATTTTCCTCGATCATAAGAATTAATCCGGCTCAATAATCCTCTTCAGCAGATAAAGATCAGTTCAAGTATAAAAGCAAAAAATCTAACATTTCTGAATTGTAACGCCAAATAATGTAATATCAAATTCATAATTCCAAATATTTAAAATGTATACTCGCACTTGCAATCTTCATTACCTTTACCAAGCACATACTTACTGAGAGCATATACTTACTGCTAATTTCCAATACTTACTGCTAATTTCCACTATAGAAAAAGAATGCTCTTCGTCATTCTCTATGGATAGATGATTTTCAATCCAAGACTGCATTGGTTTTTATAGGGATATCCACACAAAAAAACGAAGAGCCAAAAGATACATTCACCTGAAGAAGAGGAGAATCGACGCTGATATCCCCCGGGCTAAAGACCCAGGGGTTTTACGCTTCATCTGACTAACCTGCCGATAACTAAGCTTTTCTTCAGAGAACCCTTATCGCAGGCACATTCGTTGTGGATATTGGATATCCTGATTTTAAACGGATTTTGGTGTACTTTAATGGTGAATTGAGTCGTAAGCACTTTCACCATGGATAGAGATATCGAGACCTATTAGCTGTGCTTCATCTGTAACTTTAACCGGAGTTATTAAATTTATAAATATCAGCATAATATAGGTAAACACGAATGCGTAAATTGAAGCACCCGCAACAACCACGAGTTCTTTGATAAAGAACCCGGTACCACCGTAAAGCAATCCGTTAGTTCCTGCCGGATTTATGGCAATTGAAGCAAAGATTCCAAGGAGAATTGTCCCGGTTACTCCTCCAATTCCATGGACACCCCATACATCCAGGGCATCATCCCATCCCATCTTATTTTTAATATGTACCGCAAAGTAGCAGACAACGGCTCCGATGATGCCCATTAACGCAGCTACAGGCAAGGAAACGAAACCTGCTGCAGGGGTGACAGTCGCAAGACCAGCAACTGCTCCTGTCATAAGCCCCACAAATTTAGGTTTTGTTTCCTTGAACCATTCTATTACCATCCAGGTGATCGCTGCAAAAGAAGCTGCAATGTCGGTGTTAAGGAACGCAAGTGAAGTAATCCCATCCACATGGAGCTCACTGCCAGCGTTAAAGCCGTACCAGCCAAACCAGAGAAGTGCAGTTCCTATGGCCATTAAGGGAATGTTGTTTGGCTTTGAATCTTTATACCTCCTTGAGCCTACAAAAAAGACTGAAGCAAGGGCTGCAAATCCCGCTGTTGCATGGACCACGATCCCACCTGCAAAATCAAGAATCCCCATTTGTGCAAGCAAGCCGCCTCCCCACACCATATGGACAAAAGGATAGTAAACAAAGAGCTGCCAGACGATCAAGAAAATAATGTAAGCCTTAAACGTAATTCGGTTTGCAAATGCTCCAGTAATCAGAGCTGGGGTAATGATTGCAAACATCATCTGATAGGCTACGAAGACAAGTTCTGGGATTTCCCCGTTTCCATACATAGTATCTGGAGTAATACCATTCAAGAACATTTTGTCCAAATTTCCTATGATTGCGCCTTCTCCTCCGCTGAAACACAGAGAATAACCGACTAAAAACCATAAAACAGTTGTCATCCCGAGAGAAACAAAACTCTGCATCATAATTCCTAGAATGTTTCGCTTGGAGGCGAGCCCTCCGTAAAAGAATGCCAGACCTGGGGTCATAAGCATCACAAGGCTTGTCGCAAGCAGCATAAAACCTGTTGAGCCAGTATTTAACATATTTTCGTCCCACATTATTTATATTTGTAACTAGGAAGCCTCATATTTCTTGCCTTTTTCCTACTTTATTCTATTTAATTTTTTCTACTTAATGTTTTCTACTTTCCTCAATAAAAAGATATGACAGTGGGACGAGTTATTGATTAAACTGGAAAAACGAGTACATGCGCCTTGTTTTACCATATTTGAAGGCTATTAATTATTCACAATTTTCAGTAACTGCCTTTCACGGCCCGAGAATTAATCTCAAAATAGCTTTAGAGTAGGTATGTACGGGGAAAGACAAATCAGACAGAAAAGACTGAAAGAAACTTGGATAATTGAAAAAAGAAAAATGTATTAGTTTCGTGGAGGGACGCTTTTCTACCCCTTAAACTGAATCCTTCACAAAACTTTTACATGTTTATAATTCTGGCTTGAGTACCATACCATATACCTTGACCCGGCAGAACCGGATTACACGAAATACATAAAAATTAGAAAAGTACAGGTAAGGTTTACCTGTAATTAAGTATTATACGCGGCCTCGCCATGCTGCGTCCTGTCAAGTCCGATGTTTTCCTCACTTTCACTAACTTTGAGTCCCATCGTCTTATTGATCACAAATCCAATAATCAGAGTGCAGACAGCTGCATATATAGCCGAGGCGGCAACACCTTCAAGCTGAATCAGCAACTGGCTGGAATTCCCAAGAAGGAGACCTGCAGATCCCACGCTTGCAAATACACCAGTTAGAAGTGCACCTGTCATTCCGCCGATTCCGTGGACCCCGAAAACGTCCAGTGAATCGTCATATCCAAGCCTTCCTTTGAGTCCCACAGCTGTATAACATATGAAGCTGGCTATCAAACCTATTGGAATTGCTGCCATAGGTGTGACAAAACCGGCAGCTGGAGTGATTGCAACCAATCCTGCCAGGACGCCTGTTGAAAAGCCCAGCGCAGTCGGGTGTCCGAAGTGGTTCCACTCCAGAGCCATCCAACCAAGTCCTGCGGCTGCTGGTGCCACGAGAGTTGTTAGAAATGCAAGGGTTGCGATCTCATTTGCAGCTAGGGAAGACCCGGCATTGAACCCAAACCATCCAAACCAGAGAAGTCCGGTTCCAAGAAGGGTTAGAGTGACGTTATGAGGCTTAATCGAATCGATCCCGTATCCCCTCCTCTTGCCGAGGTAAGCCAAAATTGCAAGAGAGGAAATGCCTGATGAGATATGGACAACAGTTCCACCTGCAAAGTCGAGGGCTCTTCCTGTGAGAAAACCGCCGCCCCAGACCCAGTGAGCGATAGGCGCATAGACGATCAGGCCCCATAATAAGATGAATGCAATATATGACTTGAATTTAATTCGTCCCACAATCGCACCAGAGATCAGGGCAGGAGTGATTATTGCAAACATCCCCTGAAATGCAACAAATGCGTATGTGGGGATGGTGCCTGTTACCGAGTAAGGATCAATTCCTCGCAAGAATATGTTATCAAGGCCGCCTATAAACCAGTTTCCAGGTGCAAAAGCAAGCGAGTAACCTATTACAATCCATTCAATAGTTATAACACCCATTGCAACAAATGAATGCATCATGCTGCTCAGGACATTCTTACGCTGGACCAGGCCACCGTAGAATAATGCAAGCCCTGGAACCATTAATAATACGAGTGCGGATGAAATCAACACCCATGCAGTATCTGCTCCTACAATAGTCATTTTTTGTCCCACCTCAAATAGCATCACGTCCGCTTTCATTTGTGCGGATCCTTATGACATCCTCAAGTGGCAGCACGAATATTTTGCCGCTCCCAACATCTCCTTCCTTCTTACTTATTGCTCCTCTTTTTATTGCTTCAATTGTTGGTTGCAGAAAATCATCATTTACTGCGATTTCAAGCCTGATTTTTTCTAGCAGGTTTGCCTCATATTTCGTCGCTTTGGTTTCGAGATGTCCTCCTTGAGCACCGTAACCAGAAGCAGATGATACTGTTAATCTATTTACTTCGACTCTCTGAAGCTCTCTTTTGACCGCATCAAGCCTTTCCGGCCTTATTATTGCAATTACGTATTTCATAGCGACCACCAGTAGGTATCCTCTATCCTACATAAGTATTTAAATCTATCTATGCAACTAAAATCCTTAACCAGTTAAAATATAAAAAGTCAAGATATGGATAAGTTCCGGCATATAAGCTGCAACAAGAACTTAATTGGATTGAGCAGCCACTTTTGCTTTTTTAGATTCAGTTAGAAATCGAGAGAAATCTGAAAAAATTTGAAGTTTCTGGCACATGACGTCAGTAAGCGCACTCCTTACAAATTCCTCTGTAAGAGAGTTTTTATTCATCCAAAGCAAGTTTAAAGGCATGTTCGGAGAAATTGGAAGCGTAAGAAATGAGGCTGATGAAACTTCCCTGCAAATCCTTGCTCTTTTCAGGGACAGCATCAGTGAGATCCGCCTGAAAGAACACGATTCAGTGTCTGTATACTTCAATCCGGAATACTCCCATTATCTGGTGGTACATACTCCTCTTAACATTCAATACCCTGAAAATAGGAAAGAGTGGGACCTGCGCTTTTGCGGGAATGTCGGAGTTTCATTGGTGGAGCTGGTTGTAGCCGAAACTGAAAGCGCTTATGTAAGAGGCCTGATGGCAACTAACGGGTCAAAAGTCTATTCAATCCTTCCATTTACATCAATAGATGCGGAAAAAGCTGCGAAGGCGAACTTCCCTGAAGACCGCATGGCCCGCGTGCGTGCACAGGTCCTTCCTGCCTTACTCCCAGATATAAAAGGGGAAACAGTCCTGGACATCGGCAGCGGTTTTGGAAGCCTTACTCTTGAAATTGCAAAAAACAACCCTGATTCAAAAGTATATGGTATCGATCTTCACGATTCCCTCACAGGCCAGGCGCAGATGAACGCAGAAATCCTTAGTGTGCCGAACGTGGAATTCAGGACAGGTAGCGTCTACGCCCTGCCTTTTGAAGTTGATTCGGTAGACGTTGCTACCTGTTTTTTCATGCTTCATCACCTTGAGGATATGAAATTTGCCCTGTTCGAAATCAAGAGAGTACTGAAAAAGGGTGGGCTATTAACTGCAGTTGAGCCTTTGGAACATCAACATCATCACGGTCCTCAACTCTCGGAAGCCGCGTGGAGAGAGCTTTTTGAAGATGTAGGCTTTGATGTTAAAACCGAAAACAGAGAAGGATCAGTTATCCTGAGGGCCAGAAAGTAGGATAAAGTCAGGAAAATGACAGAATGAAGCAGCTTGGAGGCTGTCTTAAAGTCAAATTTAATACTACTATTAGGATAGGACTTACGCATTTGAACTGAAAAACGGTAGCGTTAAAACCGTTAAATGTCTAAAATGTAAGTTTAAACCATTATGTTTAATGTACTTGATTTTTTATATAGAGTCCGTAAGTCCTATAGAAGAAAGTACCATCCTATAAGTCAACGTTTACTTGAATTTCGAAAAGGTTTGCTATATAGTTTAAAGTTACGTTGCCCATTATCCAATTGTAAATTGATTCGAATTTTAAGACACGGAAGAACCATAATTTCATAAATTAGTCCTCTTGAGCGCAGCGAAAAGGACAGCGCACTGCAGAGCCGCAACTCTGCCGAAAAGGACTTCATGCTGTTGCACTTGCAGTGCAACTCCCAGAAAATCTCCGATTTTCTGTGATCCCGAAGCGAAACTCGGGAAGCGAAACTCGGGCGAGGCCCAATTCGGGAGTCAAAAGACAATCATATCTGAAGTCTTGATCCTTACCATGCATTCGTCTCCGGCACCTATTTTTAACGAATCAAATATACGGTTTGTAACCTCGACATTCAGGACGGCCCCGCTGTCTTTCAATTTCATGGACATGATCCAGCTGGTGCCCTTATTTACAAAATTCCTTACCACGCCGTCAAGTAAGTTTTTACTGTCTTCCTTCCGAATTGAAGTGACACTTCCGTCACTTCCGCCACTTCCGTTATTCACAAGCTCAATATTTTCAGGCCTTATTCCCCAGCTAACTCTGTCTCCTGCCATCCTCCTGATGTAGGGGGCGGTGATCTCAGTGCCTAGGGACCAGAGGAAGGTACATTCGTCTCCCTGCCCGTGCCCTTCAACAACGGCATCGTCAAAGAGGTTCGAGAAGCCCACCAGTTCTGCCACATAGCGGGTTTTCGGGTGATAGAATACTTCCTCAGGTGAGCCAAGTTGCTGTACCCTGCCGTTGTCAAAGACCGCCATCCTGTCCGCCATCGTAAAGGCTTCTACAGGGTCATGGGTGATGAAAATTACAGGAATCCCGAGCTTTTTCTGGATGGTCCGCAGTTCTTTTCTCAATTTCAGCCGGACTACGGTGTCAAGGGCTGAAAAAGGCTCGTCAAGGAGCAGGACTTCGGGATTTGGAGCAAGGGCTCTTGCAAGTGCCACTTTTTGCTTCTGGCCGCCGGAGAGTTCATCAGGGTATGCAAACTCAAGTTCCTCGATTCCCACGAGACCCAGCATCTCATTCACCCGATCATTTTTTTCTATAGAACTCAGGCCTTTGAGCCCAAATTCGATATTTTGCCTCACATTCATGTGCGGGAAGAGGGCATTTTCCTGAAACATATACCCGATTTTTCTCTTTTGAGGGGGCAGATTTACTTTATTCTTGCTGTCGAAGTATAGAGTATCATTTATCCTTATGGTCCCTGCATCCGGGTTCTCAAGCCCTGCAATACACCGGAGAGCCGTGGTTTTTCCAGAACCTGAACAGCCAAACAGGACCGCGAATTCGGAATCGGCATCAAAGCTACAATGCATTGAAAAGCTGGGTTTTTCCCCTTTCTTTTTCCTGAGTTTCCTTCCGTAAAATTCCTTTTCGATTTCAACCTCAACAGTCATTTCCTGCACTCTCCAGTCCTTTTTTCATTGTTCCCCCAGTTTACTGGTAGCTGCAATAGTTATGAGGGATATGGCGATCAGGATAATCACAAGCAGGTTAGCAAGTTCGTTGTTTCCGGCCTGGTATGCTCCGTAGATAGATAGAGGCATAGTGCTGGTTTTTCCCTGGATGTTTCCTGCAACCATCAGGGTTGCCCCGAACTCTCCGACAGCCCTTGCAAAGCTCAGGACGCAGCCTGCAATAATGCCTTTTTTTGCAAGGGGAAGGGTTATGAAGAGCGCTGTTTCGAATTCACTTCTTCCCAGAATACAGGCCGCTTCCTCAACACTTCGGTCCACTGCTCCTATGGAAGATGAAGCAGTCTTCACCATAAGAGGCAAAGATACGACAAAGGCTGCAATTGCAGCGGCCTGCCAGGTAAAGAGTATCCCACTCCCGGTAACTGTGGAGAAAATGCTTCCTATAACCCCGTTTTTCCCAAGCAGAATTACAAGAATGTATCCGGTTACAGTTGGAGGCAGGACGAGAGGTAGGGTCAAGAGCACATCAGCGAGCCACTTTCCCGTAAACTCCCTCTTTGCCAGCAGATAAGCAATTAGAATCCCTAGCACAGCCACAAAGAAAGTTGAAATAGTGGCAATTTTGAGCGTCAGGAGGAGGGGGCTCATGACCAATTGAAGCGTTTCCATCAAATCCCTTTCCAAGTTCCAGAGCATATAATAAATCCTAAAAATTTTTGTATAACTCGAGGTATAACTCGAGGTATAACTCGAGGTTATTTATGGAGCTTTAAAGCCATATTTTGCCAGGATCTCCTGTCCTCTGCTTCCTGTTACGAAATCAACGAATTCCTTAGCTTTTTCTTTATTCTTAGATGGGTTTACCACTGCTATGGGGTAGGAAATAGGTTCGCTAACAGGGACCGTACATGCTATTTTATACATGTCTTTCTGCCCGTTTTCGGCATCCGTTATATATACGAAACCTGCATCAACTTCTCCTGTCTCCACATAAGTGAGTACCTGTTTCACATTTTCTGCAAGGATGATTTTCCCCTCAATTTTCTTCCATAGCCCGGCTTTCTCCAAAGCCTGCTTTGCATACTTTCCCACAGGTGCACTTTCCGGGTTTCCGATTGTGATTTTTTTCACGCTGCCTGCAGTCAGGTCTTCTAAGGCAGTTGGATTTTCAGAGCCATTTTTCGCGGGCACCACCATTACGAGGGTATTTGATGCAAAGTCCTTTCTTGAGCTGTTTTCAATCAGGTTTTTCTCAGAGAGGAGTTTCATATCGTTCTGAGAAGCCGAAGCAAACACATCAATAGGCGCCCCTGATTCAATCTGCATCCGAAGAGTGCCAGAACCTGCAAGGTTCAGTTCAACCCTTGTGCCAGGATGGGCAGCTTCAAACTCTTTGGCAATATCCGTAAATGCCTCAGTAAGGCTTGAAGCAGCCGAGACAGTAATAGTGGCAGGCTGATCTTCCACTCCTGAGGATGCAGTAACTAAAGCGCCTATTTCAAGGCAGATAACCACTACAAGGATAGAAAGTATCAGTTTTTTTGCTGTGTTTTCATCCATTGCGTTCACTCCATACATTCCTCTTCGGTTCCCTGACTGGCATATGCCGCAGGTTCTGCCTGCACCGGTGCTGTGAAGGTATCAGTCGCTTCAAGGATAGTATTCGTGATCCTGTCCAGCAGTTCCAGGGATCCTTTGTATCCGACAGTAAGGATGCGCTGTGCGCCTACTCTGTCATGGATTGGCAGGCCGACTCTCACAAGAGGAACGTCCCGAGCTTTGGCAATGTATCTCCCGTTAGAGTTTCCTATAAGAATATCCGGGTTGCAGTCGCTGACCGCGTCATTAAGGCTGTCAAAGTCAATCCCATCCAGAACCATAGGTTCCAGTTCCGGCCTTATCTCTTTGAATATTTGCCTGATTTTCATCCCAAAGTCCCTGCTTTTGCTTCCGGTGGCTACGAGCACGGGATGCATCCCGAGTTCCAGCATGAAGGTCGTAAGGCTAAATACAAGATCAGGGTCCCCGTAGACTGCTGCTTTAACTCCGTAGAGGTACTTGTGTACGTCCACCATGGCATCGAGGAGCCTGCCCCTTTCGGCCTGGTATTTATCGGGAATCGGGCAGCCGAAGATGTTAACCAGTTCCGTAAAGAAATTATCCGTGTTTGAAAGCCCTATTGGTATTGGAACGCTTTGCCCGGGCACACCGTAGTATCCCTCCAGATATTCCAGTGCCAGGTTCTTGCTGACTATGCCCAGGCCCAGGCTTGCCCGGCTGTTAGGCATATCCGCAATTTCGGAAATCGAAGTGCCTCCGGGGGCAATTTTCGGGAGATCGTCTCTCAGAGGAGCGTCAAAGGTTTCTGAAATATCAGGCAGGAAGATGTAATTTTCGGCAGTAGCCTCAAGAATCTCTTTGATTTCCCGCACATCTGCAGGAGAAAGGCTCTCAACAGGGATGAGATTGAGTTTTCCGTTCGGGATTTTTATGGCTCTTTCTTCTCCTTGATTTTCCGCAAATTTCCTGACAACTGCTTCTAAGGCTTTTATGTACCCGCTTACGTGGCTTTCCCCGTAGCTGGGAGTGGAAACTGAAATGATTATGATATCTTTTTCAGGGTCGTCTCCGATCCCTTCCTCTTCTTTAAATTCTCTGATAATCGCAGGGACATCGTCCCCGATGGTTTCGGCAAGGCAGGTGGTGGCAACGCCTATTACCTTCGGGTTATACCTGTTGATGACGTTTCTCAACCCTTTTTTCAGGTTTTCCCTGCCTCCGTAGACTGCTCCCTTTTCGCTTAAGGAACTCGATGCGATGTCCACAGGCTCCCTGAAATGGTGGGCCAGGTGCAGGCGCATGTAAGTGCTGCAGCCCTGGGAACCGTGATAAAGAACCATGGTGTTTTCAATACCCTTGAAAGCAAGGGCGCTTCCCATAGGCTGGCACATGATACAGGGGTTTACGGTTACATAGCTCCGTTTCGTCATCTCGAGGCCTCTCCAAATACCTGGTTTTCGGTTGCTGCATCCATGTTAGGGTGTAAAAACTCCGGTTCCACAGCCATGTCTTCCACGTTTTTATACTCTTTTGCGTGTGGTTCTCCGGAAATCCTTTCTTTTACTGCTGCTCTTTTAAGTTCCATTGCTTCAGGTTTCAGGGTCCGCTGCCTGACAGCTTTCCAGACAGGGCTGTTAATGGAGGCGTCCACTTCCCGCGCAAAGTTTACAAAGCCGTCAAAGCCTTCGAACTCCACTACCCGATCGTGGTTGAAGTCACAGAAAGCAATACCCAATTTGTATGCGATAAATCTCTCCTTTACACCCGCAACCATCAGGTCGGCTTTTTGTTTCACGAGCAGTTCAGCAAGTTCCAGGGGGTTTGCATCGTCTACAATGACAGTCCCATTCCTGACCGAATAGCTGATCTGCTCGTAGTCTTCCTTTTGCCCGGTCTGGGTTCCGATGATAACCACTTCCATGCCAAGTTCCGCAAAGCCTTTGATAAGCGTAAGAGCTTTAGCAGGTCCTCCCATGTAGATGGCAGCTCTTTTACCTTTGACTCTTTCCCGAACCCGGGAAATTTCAGGCATTATACGGTTCGTTCCGGTTTCCAGGATTTCTTCTGCCTTCTTTTTCATCTCTTTGGAACCAAAGTATTCCGCAGTCTTCCGAAGGGCTAGGGAGATATCTTCGATTCCGAAGAAACTCGCAGATAAATACGGAATTCCATACTCTTTCTGCATCCATTTTGCAAGATAGGTCATGGACCCGCTGCACTGAACAAGGTTAAGGTCGGCTTCCGCTGCTCTTGATATGGATTTTGCAGTTGAATCCCCGGTCATGGAGACTATAACCTCAATTCCCATTTGCTCAAAGAGAGGTTTTATGAGCCAGACGTCCCCGGCCACATTGAAGTCCCCGAGGATATTGATCTTTGGATTTCTGACTTGCGGACTTACTTCGGGTTTCTTTTCTCCAGCCACCTCTTTCGGAGGTATTTTGATCAACTTTTTTAAGGCGTCGCACGCTGCCTTATACCCGTCAGACTTGTTGCCTTTGAAGCCTTCGGACTTTACAGGGAGTACCGGGATATTGTGATTCTGACTTGCTGTGTTGCATATGGCTTCCAGGTCATCTCCGATAATCCCCACTATGCATGTGGAGTATACGAAAATGACCGGGGGGTGGTAGAGCCCCACAAGCTCGTCGATTGCGTTTGAGAGTTTTTTCTCTCCCCCGAAGATCACGTCGATCTCCTTCATGTCCGTGCTGAAGCTGCTGCGGTTCGTTTCAATCCCACTGGACTTTGCGCCCCGTATGTCCCAGGTATAGCCTGCACAGCCTATTGGGCCGTGGACCAGGTGAACGGCATCCGTTACTGGGTTTAAGACAACCCTTGCTCCAGAATAGACACATGCCCGCTGGCTGATGGCTCCTGCCAGGGAATTGTTGTCGCAGGCAAGGGGTATTGTCTGCCCCTTTTCCTGCTTTCTGGTGATGTATGGTTGCCTTTCTTCGAGAGTATCCACTATCCCGGCTTTCTCTTTCATCTCTTGTCACTCCCCTCTGCTTATGTTTTCTGATTTGCAGCGGCGGTTTTCCACTTTTCCCGTTTTTAACTTCTCAGCTTTAACTTCTTGATTTTAGCTTTTCATTTTCCTTCTGGAACTGGTTATCTTGATATCAGGCTCCTTACTGGATGGTTTCGAGAAGCCAGTCGGGTGCATCCCTGTCTTTCCTGTCAAGCAGAGTGTTTCCTATGCGCTCCACCATTCTTGCAGTGCCTGCGTATCCCATTATCGGGAAGTAGTGCAGGTTTGCACGGTCCATTATCGGGAAACCTACCCTGATCAGAGGCACGTCCTCTGCCCTTGCTATGAATTTCCCATATGTGTTTCCGATCAGGAGGTCCACAGGTTTTCGCTTGATTATCTGGTGAAGCGTGAATAGATCCCCACCCGAAATAACATCAGCTTCAGGGTATTCGGAACCTATGAGTTCTTCCATTTCTTTCTCAAATTCCAGGTTCTGAGTGCCGGTGAGCACCACACTCGGCTCCATGCCCATTTCCAGTATGAGACTGGTGAGACCTCCAATGATGTCCGGATCCCCGTAAATAGCTACCTTCTTTCCATGGTAGTGTGGGTGGGCATCAGTCATCATGTCCACAAGTCTTCCCCTCTCGTCTTCAAGCTCGAGGGGAATTGCAACGCTGGCAAGCTTTGCTGCGTTCATGATGAAACGGTCGGTATTTCGGATTCCTATGGGAGTGGGCCCTACTTTTGCCGGGATTTTGTAGCGGCTTTCCAAGATCTTTGCGGCAGAACCTCCTGCCATCCTGCAGAGAGCGATTGTCCCAAGGGAATTTGCGGAGTCTTCTATATCCCCTATCGGAGTGCCGCCTTTAGGATACATGGTATTTTCTCCAGTAAGGGGAGCGTCAAAGACATCGGTTGTGTCCGGGAAGACGATACTGGAAATTTTCATAATTGAGAGTATGCGTTTGATTTCGCGAATATCTGCAGGTTCTACGAAGCCAGGGATGATATTGAGTTTTCCGTTTGGTTTGCTTTTGCTGGCAAAGGTAGTCACAAAAGACTTCACCATGTTATCATAGCCAGTAATGTGAGTTCCTACGTAACTCGGGGTGGAGGCTGCACAGATCTTGATTGATGGGTCTATGAGTTCTTCAGCCCTGATATCTTCTACGATGGACCCCACATCATCACCTATAGTTTCTGCCACGCAGGTGGTATGAATGGCGATTACATCGGGCCTGTAGATAGTTGTCATGTTTTCGAGTGCTTCTTTAAGGTTTGCTGCTCCTCCGAAAACGGCGGTTCCTTCAGAGAAACTGCTGGTCGTTGCAACGGAGTTTTCTCGGTAGTGCCTGCTCAGACACATACGCAGGTATGAGAGGCAGCCCTGTGAACCGTGGCTGTGCGGCATGCAATTGTGGACACCAAGGGCTGCATAGACTGCACCTATTGGCTGGCATATTTTTGCAGGGTTGATGGTTACTGCTTCTCTGGTTATTTCTTCACATGGAGTATAGTCTAACATTTTTTGTCCCTCCTTACTCTGCTCCTTCAGCTTTCCATGGCGGGCGTATGAATCTCCAGGTGGGGCTGTGCATGGCCATATCTATGTCCTGTGCGAAGTTCAGGACTCCGGAAAAGCCGGTGTAACGTCCACTGTAGTCATATGAGTGGATCTGCCTTGAGGGAATTCCCATCTTCTGGGCCCAGTATTTGTCCTTGATCCCCGAGCAGAATATATCGGGTTTGAGGGCTTTTACAAGGGCTTCGGTTTCATGGTGGTTGAGGTCGTCAATGACAATGGTTCCGTCCTTCGTCTCCGGAAAAAGTCCTTCATAGTCCATTAGGCCGATTTTCTTTTTAAGCTCTTCAATTCTTTCCGGGCTGACAGCAGGCTCAATATTTTCATCTCGTTCGTAGTGTACGTCCTCAAGCATGGAACCTAAAGCTCCTCCCTTTATCTGAGGGATAATCTGTCTGCCTTCATAGTCGTCTCTGTGGGCAAACTGATAGCCTGCAACAACTACTTTCATGCCGAGCTCTTCGAAGAGGTTCATATAGTGGTGGCTCCTGGAACCCCCTGAATAGATGAAGGCAGTTTTTCCCTTGAGTTTCTTTCTGTACCTTTCGATTTCGGCCTCGTACTTCGCTTTTTCTTCGGTGATGATTTCTTCGGTTTTCAGGGTAATTTCCGGATCGTCAAAGAACTCTGCCATTTTCCGGAGGGATTTTGCAGTAGTTTTCGTGCCCACGTAGTTGACCTTCAGCCAGGGAACCCCGTATTTTTCTTCCATCATACGGTTCGTGTAGTTGATGGAACGGTGGCAGAGCAGGATACTGAGCTTTGCTCTGTGCGCCTGTGCAAGTTTATGGAATGAACCGTCTCCTGTGAAGGTCGAGACAATCCTGTACCCAATTTGTTCAAGGATCGGCTTAATTTCCCAGAGGTCTCCTCCGATATTGTATTCTCCGAAGATGTTGATATCAAAGGGCGTTGGATTTTCAAGTTCCTCGGTTCCGATCAGGTTTTCCATCAGAGCGTTGCTGGCAATATGATGGCCTGCCGACTGGCTGACTCCTCGGTATCCTTCACACCTTGAGGGAATTACCTTGATCCCATACTCTTTTTCGGCTTCCCTGGCAACGGCTTCTATGTCGTCTCCGATGAGTCCTACAGGGCAGGTGGCAGAGATGCTTATTGCTTCCGGCTTGAAGATCTTCATAATCTCGTCAATGGATTTCTTGAGCTTCTTCTCTCCACCAAAGACGATATCAGTCTCCTTCATGTCCGTGCACACGCAGTAATTGCTAAAGTTATCTTCACCTTCCTCTGCCTTTGCAAGATTTCGCCTGGTCCCCCAGGTGAAGTATGCACAGCCTATCGGACCATGGACAAGGTGAACCATGTCTTTGATCGGCCCGAAGACCACACCTTTCGAACCAGCAAAGGCACATCCGCGGTTTGTGAGGATTCCAGGGATTACTTTATCATCGGCTTCGATGTGCTGTTCGGTGGAACAGTCCCTGACAACAATGTGTTTTCTCCTGTTCCTGGCAGCCTTTTCCGGGAGCACCTTAAGCATGTCATCGACAAGCTTTTGTTTGTCTTCAATTCCAGAACCGATTTCTGCTCCCATTATATCAACTCCTTGTTAACGGTCGCCTCTCCGCTCTCCCCGGTCCGGATGCGGAGCGCTTCGCTAATATTTGACACGAAAATCTTTCCGTCTCCTACATGCCCGGTCTGGTTTACTTCTATGATTTTACGAACCACTTCGTTTACGCTTGCGTCGTCCACTACGATGGTGAACATCCTTTTCGGAATGAAGCGAATGCAGTTCCCAGCTTCGTTTTCCTGATCAGGCAAGGGAGGGTCAAACTCAAAGCAGAGCCCTTTTTGCTTCCCGCGGCCCATCACCCTTCTCACGGTAAATGAGGGAAAGCCGCACCCAAGGAGGGCGTCCTTAGTTTTCTGGACTTTGTTCATCCTGATTATTGCCGTAATCTCTTTCATGGGATTCTCCTCCGAAAATCCGGCTTAAAGTCCGGGCTTTCCAGTCCTTATGGTGTAGGCTTCTTCGACCGGGTTTACGAAGATCCTTCCGTCCCCATACTTTCCGGTCCTTGCTGATTCCATTATAGTCCGTATGACTTTGTCCTTGTATTCGTCTTCGACTACCATCAGAATCATGGTCTTCTGCAGTTCATCGTAGTGAATGTCTGCGATATGTAGCCCTTTCTGCTTTCCTCTCCCGAAGACTTCCATTTTTGTAAGGGAAATGCAGCCTTCTTTTTCAAGGCTTTCGACAACTTTTGACTCCAGGCCTGGCCTGATGATTGCGCGTATCATTTGCATCTTTTTCATCTCCTCTGCATCTCAACAATTACAGCTCAACAATTCCGAATTCCACCATCATTGCTTCTAATTCTTCCATTGGAAGTGGAGTCGGAACAACGAACTTGGTGTTGTTCTGCACGTTGTTGGCAAGGGCCAGGTATTCTTTTGCCTGATTGCATTCGGGGTCGAAGGCAATTACGGTCTTTCTGTTGATCTCTGCCCTCTGGACAATGTTGTCCCTGGGCACGAAGTGGATCAGATGGCTCCCCAGTTTCTGTGCGAAGGCCTCAAGGAGTTCACGCTCTCCATCCACATTCCTGCTGTTGCAGATGATGCCTCCAAGACGTGCTCCACCTTTGGCAAATTTAGCAAGCCCTTTACAGATGTTGTTTGCTGCATAGATGGCCATCAGTTCTCCACTGGCCACGATGTAGATTTCCTTGGCTTTTCCTTCGCGGATTGGCATGGCAAAACCTCCGCAGACGACGTCACCAAGCACGTCGTAGAATACATAATCAAGATCATCGGTGTATGCTCCCAGGTTCTCGAGCAGCCCGATGGCGGTAATAATTCCTCTACCTGCACATCCCACTCCCGGTTCAGGTCCTCCGGACTCCACACATTTAATGCTCCCAAAACCTGGCTGTACAACGGTTTCAAGGTGGACTCCTTCATCTCCTTCACTTCTGAGAGTGTCAAGTACGGTCTTCTGGTTCAGGCCGCCAAGCAGCATTCTGGTAGAGTCTGCTTTCGGGTCACACCCTACAAGAAGAATTTTGTTCCCCATAGTTGAAAGGGCCGCAGTAAGATTTTGCGTAGTAGTGGATTTTCCAATTCCGCCCTTTCCATAGATTGCTATTTGTCTCATATTTTCCTTGCTCCTTTATTCTGTGCTTTGTCGACTACCGGAAGCCGGTAACCGTTGTATCTCTGTATAATATATATAGCTTGCGGTTAACTAAGTATTTTAAACACTTCACGAGTTTTTGCACATTTACTTCAAAAGGGAGAACTTCCAGTATTTTTGAGATAAGAAAAAAATATGTCATTGATACATCAGAATTCCGAACTCAGATGAGGTTTTGCCAAAATTGACAAAAATACTCTAAAAACTGAGAAATCGACTATAAATACTTATTTTGCCAAAATATT
>MDTP02000080.1 GCA_001714685.2 Methanosarcina sp. Ant1
TATAATTTGACTAATTTTTTGCGAGTAAGAGATTTCAAAATATAAATATCCATCGAATCTATCCGGGAACTAAATTTATTGAAAAGCGGTTCCGAAATTCAAAATTGATTTTCGGAAGTCTGGTTTGCGAACCACTGAAAGCACGGAAAACACGGAAGAAAAGAGGCACATGCACAGTTTTTCCGTGCTTTCCGTGTTTTCCGTGGTTATCGCTTCTTGATTAGGTTTTTCCGTGCCTGCTATGATACAGAGCATTAGTGAGTTAGAACCACTGAAAGCACGGAAAACACGGAATAAAGGAAGCACAGGCACAGTTCTTTCCGTGCTTTCCGTGTCTTCCGTGGTTAACGCTTATTGATTGGGTTTTTCCGTGCCTGCTATGATACAGAGCATTAGTGAGTTAGAACCACGGAAAGCACGGAAAACACGGAAGAAAGGAGGCACGTGCACAACCTTTCTGTGATTCCCGTGTTATAGAGTCTTGATTGAGTTGAAAATATTGAATAATCATAATTGTTTTTCAAAATTGCCCACTATAACAACTAAAATATAATAATAAACACTGAAAGCATGGAAGCCTCAGGAGTACGCTGTCCGTTTCACTCGCTTCTCTCGCCCAAGCTGACTAATTTATGACAGTTATGTTGAGAGCCACATAAAAACACGGAAGATAGGAAGCACAGGCACAGTTTTTCCGTGCTTTCCGTGTTTTCCGTGGTTATCGTTTCTTGATTGGGTTTTTCTGTGCCTGCTATGATACAGAGCATTAGTGAGTTAGAACACTGAAAGCACGGAAAACACGGAAGAAAGGAGGCACGTGCACAATCTTTCCGGCTTTCCGCATCTTCCGTGGTTCTAAAATATAGAGTTAATTATCCACACCCGCCGGGATATAGAATTGAAGTTAGTTAGAACCACTGAAAGCACGGAAAACACGGAAGAAAGGAGGCACGGGCACAACCTTTCCGTGCTTTCCGTGTTTTCCGTGGTTATCGCTTATTGATTGGGTTTTTCCCTGCCCGTCTGTGTTTTAATGGGTGTGTAATTGATTGAGATGAAATAGCGAACAATTATAATTGTTTTTCAAAACGAACTCCAATGACAGATGAAATATAATAAACCACTGAAAGCACGGAAAAAATGGAATAACGGAGATAAGGGCACAATCCTTCCGTGCTTTCCGTGTTTTCCGTGGTTATCGTTTCTTGATTGAGTTTTTCCATGCCCTTCAGTGTTTTTAGCGGTTATATGGTACAGATTGAGTTAAAATATTGAATAATTATAGTCGTTTTTCAAAAGGGGTTATGATAATAAATAAAATACAAAAATAAACCACTGAAAGCACGGAAAACACGGAAGAAAGGAAGCACAGGCACAATCCTTCCGCGCTTTCCGCGTTTTCTGTGGTTATCGTTTCTTGATTGACTTTTTCCGTGCCTGCTATTACAGAACTATTAGGTCAGTTAGAACCACCGCTAGCACGGAAAGCATAGAATAACTGAGATAAGGGCACAGTTTTTCCGTGCTTTCCGTGTTTTCCGTGGTTAACGCGTATTGATTGACTTCTTTCGTGCCCTTCCGGGTTTTCTGTGGTTATAAATTCAGGAGTAGCTTAAGCGTAAATATCTGAATTCAAAAATATAACTGATTTTCAATAGTGTAATTAATTTTTGAGTTTACTACAAAATACAGTGGAAAAAAAGTTAGTTTCCTAAGATAAAACCCAGAACATACATAAAAAAGAAGAAGAAAAAATGTTATGCAGAGGAATGTCGATATAAAACAAATCATTTAAGTAATGGGACAGATTAGCTTATTCAAGCTTAACATAGTTCCGGAAAAAAGTTCCCCCAATTAGGAAGCGATAAAAGCATGAAGATTGCAATTATTCTCGGCACCAGGCCAGAGATTATAAAAATGAGCCCAATAATAAGGGAATGTGAAAAACAGGGAATAGACTATTATATACTTCACACTGGACAGCATTACAGCCATGAGATGGACAAAATCTTTTTTGAACAGCTGAAACTCCCACAGGCGAAATACAACCTTGACGTAGGCTCTGGCAAACATGGAGAGCAGACTGCAAAAATGCTTGCCGGAATTGAAGAAATCCTGATAACAGACAGGCCTGATGTTGTCCTTGTCCAGGGAGACACAAACACAGTAATTGCAGGCGTCCTTGCGGCTTCTAAACTTCAAATCAAAATTGGGCACGTTGAAGCTGGTCTCAGGTCTTTTGACAGGAAAATGCCTGAAGAAACTAACAGAATTATTGCAGATCACACTTCAGATTATCTCTTCGCCCCAACCGAAACTTCAAAAACGCACCTGCTAAACGAAGGCATCCCCACAGAAAGAATCTTCGTTACAGGAAATACGGTTGTTGATGCAGCTTACCAGAACCTTGAAATCTCTAAATACGGAACTGATATCCTTAAAAAATTGGGTTTAGAGGAAAAAAAGTATTTTTTAGCTACAGTTCACCGTGCTGAAAATGTGGACAGCGAAGAACGCCTCGGTGGAATTCTGAACGGGCTTTCGCAGATCTATAAAGAGTTCGGCCTTCCCATTATCTTCCCGATCCACCCCAGAACCGCAAAAATGATCGGAGAATTTAGCCTCAAATTACCTGAAGGCACAAGACTGATAAAACCTCTAGGTTATCTGGAGTTCCTGCAGCTGGAAAGCGGAGCCAGGTTAATCCTTACCGACAGCGGAGGTGTACAGGAGGAAAGCTGTATCTTCAAAATCCCCTGTGTGACGCTTCGATACAACACTGAGAGGCCGGAGACGGTAGATGTGGGCGCGAATTTAATTGCGGGAAGTGCAGAAAAGATTATTGAATGTGCAAGGAAAATGATGGAGTCAAATTCGGAGTGGGAAAACCCTTATGGGGATGGAAACGCTGCAGAACTGACCCTTCGGAATGCAGTAATTGGCTGCAACATTGAAGCCAGCATTATACAGAATCCTGAACAAATTCATAACTGAAGTAGCCAGATTAAAATCAGAAATATTATTTTAAAAAGGTTAGATAAAATGTCCAAAATATGTGTACTCGGCCAGGGATACATTGGCCTTCCAAATGCCCTTCTTTTTGCAAACGAAGGCACACACAAAAAATCCATATAAATATCCTGAATTAAGATTAAAACTCTTGGGGAAAAACAATAATGTCAAATACTAATGAAATGACCTACTCAATAAGTCCAGAAGGAGAAAAATTTCCTCTCCCTAGAAATGAAGAATATGAAGAGGAATTCAAAAGAATTGAATCACTCGTAAATCAAGCCCGCAATGAAGGGAAAGAAATTGTTGTTGTGATGGGAGTGGGATTCGTCGGAGCCGTAATGGCTGCAATCATCGCAGACACAAAAGACGAAAACGGGAATTACAGCAAATTTGTAATCGGCTGCCAGAGGCCAAGCACCCGCAGTTACTGGAAAATTCCCCTTCTCAACAGAGGTCAATCTCCTGTAAAATCAGAAGATAAAGAAGTAGACGAGATAATAAAGCGCTGTGTCCTTGAAACAAAAACACTTGTTGCTACATACACAAACGATTGTCTGAAGCTTGCTAACGTTGTTGTAGTGGATATCCAGTGCGATTATATAAAGTGTGAACTTGGAAATGTCAGGGCCGGTGAGACCGATATGGCAGCCCTTGAGGCTTCCATGAAAATAATCGGAGAAAACATATGTCCAGACTGCCTTGTTCTGATCGAAACGACCGTTGCTCCCGGAACTACTGAATTCGTTGCCCTTCCACTGCTGAAAAAAGCATTCTACAAGCGTGGAATCGATTCGACCCCTCTCCTTGCACACAGTTATGAGCGAGTGATGCCAGGAAAAGACTACGTTGCAAGTGTACGTGATTTCTGGAGAGTCTGTGCTGGCTGCACTGATGAAGCAAGAGAGAAGGTTGAAAAATTCCTCAGGGAAGTAATCAATACTAAAGAATACCCCTTGACCGTACTGAACAGACCTATAGAATCCGAAACCGCAAAAATTATTGAGAATTCATATCGTGCAACAATACTCGCATTCCTCAATGAATGGAGCCTCTTTTCTGAAAGAAACGGTGTGGACATCATAAAAGTAATTAATGCAATAAAAATGCGCCCTACCCACAGTAATATAATCTTTCCCGGACCTGGAATTGGAGGCTACTGCCTTCCAAAAGATGGTGGTCTGGGTTACTGGGCTTATAAGCATATCCTGGGTTTTGAAGATGGAGATGAAGTTTTCAAAATTACTCCCACATCAATTGACGTCAACGACACCAGAGCCCTTCACGTAGCCGAACTTACTAGAGATGCTCTCAGAAATATGGACCGATACATAGCCGGAGCAGACGTCCTGATATGTGGAGCCAGTTACAGGCAGGACGTTGGAGATACAAGGTACAGTGGAAGCGAAATTGTCGTAAGGAAACTTACGGAAATGGGCGCGGAAATGCGCGTACATGATCCTTACATCGACCACTGGTATGAGATGGAAAACCAGGATATATATCCAGCATCTGGTCAGTCCTGGAAGCGTTTTTTCAGAAATCAGGACAATTTAACGGAGTTAAAAATAGAAAATGATTTTTCAGTAGCTATTAAAGATATAGAGGCCCTTATACTCGCAGTTCCACATAATGATTATCTCAACTTTGAACCGGAAGCTATTGTAGAGATGGCAGGCGGACCTATAGCAGTGATTGACTGTTTCGGAATATTATCCGATGAGAATATTAGAAGATATTTCGAACTTGGATGTGAAGTCAAAGCGCTCGGTAGAGGCCACATTCAGAAGATTAAAAAAGAAGTGCAGAAAAGAAAACTTCAACAACTTTCATAATTTCACAATTTTACGAGGGGATTATTTGAAAAATAAAAATGTAATAGTTACCGGTGGAATGGGGTTCATTGGCTCTCATCTTACTGAAAGACTGCTTGAGGATAACAAAGTAACTGTAATAGACAACGGTGTTACAGGTCGGATTGAAAATATCAATCACTTGTTAGATCATAGAAACCTCACCCTGATTAAAGGCAGCATAGTGGACCTGAATTTGACTGAAATATTTCAAGGAAAAGATTATGTCTTCCATCTTGCAGCCATTCCAAGCGTCCCACGAAGTGTAAAAGATCCTTTCAGTTCGAACGAAGCCAACGTTACGGGAACATTGAATGTTCTTATAGCTGCAAAAGAGAGCGGAATTAAAAAAATAGTGTTTTCTTCTTCCTCTTCGGTTTACGGTGACACTCCGACTCTTCCTAAAAGAGAAGAAATGCCAGTAAATCCCCAATCCCCTTATGCAATTACAAAAGCTACTGGAGAAATGTACTGTAGGGTTTTTGAAGAACTCTACGGGATTCCAACAGTTTGCCTGAGATACTTTAATGTTTTTGGTCCACGACAGGATCCAAATTCTCAGTATGCAGCTGTAATCCCAAAATTTATAACGGCAATTTTGAACGATGAAAATCCTGTAATTTATGGAGATGGAGAACAGAGTAGAGATTTTACTTTTGTCAAAAATGTTGTTGATGCGAATATACTGTCGTGTGAATCCGATATAACAGGAATTTTCAATATTGCATGTGGGAGGAGAATTACGATTAATCAACTGGTAGATTATATAAATGAAATCACAGGAAAGGAAATAAAATCAGTCTATGCAGACCCAAGATCTGGAGATATCAAACATTCCCTTGCAGACATTTCAAGAGCTGGGGATTTTGGATATAATCCAAAAAGTAACTTTAAACATGAATTATCCGACGTAGTAAAGTGGCTAGGGAAAAATTGAATGAATGAGAATCATTTCAACAACCTTCATAATTTTCTTATATATAAAGGACTTGACAATAAAATAATAGATTCGTCAAGAGAAAAGAATATATGTGAATTAATCCCAAAATTCAGAATTAAGTCTCCATTTCTCAGTTTGGAAAAATATTATTCTAGGATTAAGGAAATAGCTCTGAGACTTTTACATACGTTGAAATAAAAATGGTTTTGGGATGGACTCTATATAAGGATGTTAGGATGAGTTACAGAAAATTAAGGTTATGCTTGATATCTTCAAGTTTTTATAGTCCAGAAATGCCAGCAAGACCAGAAGTTATAGAAATATATGGCAAATATCTGCCATCTTTAGGTCATGAAGTTATATGGATCTCTCCATATCTTGAAACTAAGGAAATTAAAAGAATAAAGTTAAATCAAGTTACAATACATCTGGTTCCTTACTATATACATTCTTCCATCTTCGGGAAAATAGTTAATTTTGTCAGATTTTATATGAATGAATATAATCTTTTATTAAAAATATGCAACAATGAAAAGTACGATCTTATCCAAGTAAGAAACGATGTATTCGCTGCTCTAATAGCCATATACCTCAAGAAAAAATATAATATCCCATTTGTTTTTCAATACTCATTTCCAAAAGAAGTATTTAAATTCGAAATAATTAGAAAAGACCATCGTTACTTATTCGGTTACTTATTTGGGTTGATTCAGGTTTCTATTCAAAAATATGTCTTAAAAAAAGCAGACTTTGTATTTCCAATAAGTAAATGGATGGAATCCGAGTTAATAGAAGATGGATATTCTAAATCGAAGATGATGCCACTTCCAATGGGTGTAAACCCAGAACTATTCAATATTTGTATAGATAGTTCAAAGATACGAGAAAGATATTGCTTAACTGACTCCACAGTTCTTCTCTATGTAGGATCTATGGATAAATTGAGATCGCTTGATCCAATTATTCATGCCTTTTCACACGTCCATGAAACAAATCCAAATACAAAATTGTTAATGGTCGGTGATGGGAATGACAGATTGCATCTCGAAGAATTATCTGCAGAACTAGGAATTAGCAAAGATATAATTTTTACAGGACAAGTTTCATATTTTGACATACCTTATTTCATTTCTGCTTCAAATATTTGTTTGTCTCCTATATCCCCAATCAAAATTTATAAAGTAAGTTCCCCTACAAAGCTATTTGAATACATGGTAATGGGTAAGCCGGTTGTAGCAAATGAAGAAATTCCAGAGCAAAAAGAAGTTATTGAAGAAAGTGGGGCTGGAGTTTTGGTTAAGTTTCAACCTCAATCATTTGCTTATGGTATACTTGAGTTATTAAATGATCCTAAGTCATCACAAGTAATGGGAGAAAATGGGTATAAGTGGGTTATAATAAATAGATCCTATGAATGTATGGCTCGCCAAGTTGAAACAATATATCTTGAACTTCTCGAATCCTACTGTAATCATGATTGAAATTGCAGCGTAGTGAAAGTACAAAATTGTTAAGTTTATAATAATGTATTTTATATTTTGTTTCATTTTCCATCACAAATCAAAACTGCTGGGTATTCAGCTGAAATAATAGAGGCATCGGGTATGAGACTTAGTTCTTTTTTAGATATGGTTAGGCACATTTCTCTTAATACGCTTTATCAATGGTGCAAAGAAGATTCTTTTAGGCTAATTTTTAAGAACGCTGGTACTCTTTTGAGTGGAAATATGGTTGCATGGATATTGGGGCTAGCTACTTTTGCAATCACAGCTCGAATTCTGGGACCAACACAGTTTGGCATACTTGTGCTGATTACTACATATGTCACCATTGTGGACCAGTTGTTACATTTCCAGTCCTGGCAGGCCTTGATCAAGTACGGAGCCGAAGCATTGGCGAGGAAAAGCGATGACGATTTTAAGACCATTGTGAAATTTTGCACACTGATAGATGTAGCCACAGCAATTCTCGGGACCGTCGTTGCTATCGTGGCTGTCTCATGGGTTGGCCGATGGCTAGCGTGGGAGAGCGAGACAGTCCTGATGGCAGCTCTCTATAGCTTCGTTATTCTGTTCAACATAAATGGCACTCCGACCGGAATACTTCGGCTATTCAATCGCTTTCGATTGTTTGCAGTTCAAAACATTATAACTGCAACGATAAAGTTCATAGGGATTTTAATTCTGTTGTTTATTGGTGCAGACATGTGGTCTGTTCTTATCCTCTGGATGGCAACGACAATTATAAGCCAATTGTTACTGCTTGGTCTAGGCTGGCGTGAGCTTCATAAACAAGGTTTCGAAGAAATACATAAAGTACCTATAAGAGGCATTTCAACTCAGTATCCTAGAATCTGGGGATTTGTACTGACAACAAATCTGAACAGTTCAATTAAAATGACTGTTAGAGAGCTTGATACCATAATCGTTGGAAGTATTGCGGGGGTCGAGGGAGCTGGTATGTTTAAAATTGCAAAGCAGATTGCAGCGATTCCGGCCATGATTTCAGATCCCTTATATCAGGTTATCTATCCAGAACTGTCTAGACTATGGGCAAGAGGAAATATTAAAAACTTTAAGAAACTCATTGTTCGTTCGGGTCTTGTTGCAGGGGGAGGGGCTACAATAATCTGGCTGGGTGTTATTCTATTTGGGTCCTTCTTTATCCAGCTTGTCTTCGGAGCAGAGTTCACTGCTGCTCAACCAGTTCTTGTATGGTACATGTTGGCGATGGTTATAGCTATCTATGGTTTTCCTTTACAACCGGCTATATTATCAATGGGCCACCCCAAAGCAACATTCTGGGTACACCTTTGTAGTGCAATCGCTTACTTTCCATTGTTATTCATATTTGTCAAATGGATGGGGTTGATTGGTGCAGGTATTGCTTATGTGTGTTATTATCTATTATGGACGTGCATAATGATAGGTTTAGAGCGTAAGTTCTTGAAAGAAAAGACGTTAGTAACCCTAGAGGGGTCAATTTAATAGTTTGACAGTGTTGGTGTGAAAACAAAATTAGGTGCGATTAATTGATTTATCCTGCTTTCGGCAGGTCGACATAAAAATTCATTCAATTTCTCTATTGATATCGATTTTTTCAGAAATTTTGAAATTTGATTTAAATTAAAAAATTCTAAATGTTAACCATGTCATTATTAATATATATTTATTGCAAACGGGAGAAAAGACAAATATAATTCGATACATAGTTCGTATGAAACTGATTTTCAATTGAATCTACGAAAAACAACGATTAAAAATATCTATATTTTTGGATGTGCTTGCTGCCGAATGTAGGATTTATATAAAAGAAAGACGAGAAATTTCAAAGGCAAGATCTACAATATAGATACCCATATCATTATTTCCTCATTTTGATTAGGAAGGTTATGGGACAAGAATCAGGATTATGGGATGGGGTTTGGAGTACTTATGTTATCAACTGCATATTGTAAAGTTGGTTGAGATATGTCATCCTGCATCAATTTTGAATGTGGGTTGTGGTGATGGTCGCTTTTTAGGATTATTACCTGAGTTTGACAGTAAGATAAAAATAGGTCGTGTCCGTGAGTTGTTGAAAATCGTAGACCCAAGACTCTTTCTACATTTTCCCAAAAATGGAAGGTATACTTGTTTTTCAGATTTGATCAATGACTCACGGACACGACCTAAAAATAAGTGCTCTTTATTTTTTTTATTCCAGTACTTCACCAACTGGATCAGAAAATCATCTCTCCCCATTACGATTTCAAACATTCACCGAAAAGTATTTTGAAATCGGAATGAAGCTAAATGATTTCTCGATCCAGTTGGTGAAGTACTGTATTCGGTCCAATGAATATAAAAACAAAAATAAGACCATTCCCAACTATTCCTAACAAGGATATATATGTTCCGTTTTCCTGATAATGGTTCACAGGCAAGGAATATATTGCACATTCCACAATGTTTGCATTCATAATCATACTTGGCTGGTTTCCCAAGTGAACAGGGGACAGGAATCCTGGTTTCTGCAATCAGTTGTTTTGGGGATTCGTCCATACATATAACAGGATTTCGTGGATCAAATGGACGCTTATAAACATCCAGAACCATTTCCATATTTGCAACAAAGCTACTGTTTTGTTCCGGAGGAATTACCCATCCATCCTTTGCCAGGGTTTGATTTCGTTTTTTTAAAGTGCAGCGTACTGTTTCATGAGAAATATTCTCGATATAGCCAAGCTCTACAACTTTATCAGCTAACAATCTCAAAGACCATCTTGCAAAACCCTCATGGGGTTCACTGCAACTAAAGGGCGACTAAGTGAGCTTCTAAATCACCATCAACTTTTTTGGCATAAACGCGATCTCTTTTTTCCCAGTTGAGGGCAACTTCAGGGCCTTCTTCAACGAATCGCTTCTTAACGCGGTCAATTTTCTCATACTAATATTCAGGACATGTGAGATTTCTTCATTAGTTGAATGGTTAACACTCCATTCACCTTTATAATAATTAAGTAATATCAGAACATTGAGAATTTTTTTTGAATTATGTTTACCCTTTGAGGCAAGTTCGCAAAGGGATTCACGTTCATTTTCGGTAAGTGTCACAGTGTATATATTCATAAGTATCTTCTAGGATTCTATATAAATACTATACAACATAATTCTTACGACATTTTATCGTTGACGCGACACTAGAATCATGATTCTCTATAGGCAATAGCATAATCCTGAGAGTTATATATTTTATTGAAATCTTGTAATAAATAACTAGGAGGTAGAAGATTTCTATTAGTATAATCACGACCATGAAAAGAATCGTGGAGTATCCAAAATCCTGTTGGCTCAATAAAATTCTTAGAATAATTATCTACCATTTGACTTTTTTTGAATTTTTTTGAACTTGATACTTGCATAAATTCATATCTATGAATCAGCATTGAAGATTTTATTATTTGGTTATCATTCATATAAGAGGATATATAAGAAACTAAAGAGTGTTGGGGCAAATCAGAATCCCAATATGTTACAAGATCTATTGGTTCTTCTGACCTTAAAGGTTCTGTATTCCCAATAACATAATTTGGAATTTTTGAAACAGAAACTATAATGAAAAGTGTCATAGTAAGATGGAAAAAAAATTTGGATAATGATTTTATTGAAGGTTTTTTAATACATTTAGCAGACTCTAAAAGTCCAAAAGAAATCACAATGGAAATAAAAATAAAAGATATTGCATAAACTCTGCCAGCTGAAAGAAGACCAATTACACCATTAAGAAGACAAAATGCAAATAGGGATCCAAATGTTCCTATAAATAATAAACTTAGTGTTTTTTTCTGAGTATATGAAAATGAAGTGTAAAATAATGCCGATAATAAAGAAACACTCCAAAAAAAGTATGTGAATTTTTGGACAAAGATTCCATAAATTGTTTGTCCTGTATTAGAAGAAATTGAAGAAGAAATTGAGGTTTTTTCCTGTACCATTTCATAAATTAATTTTAAGATACAAGAAAATGTATCTGAGAATGAGAATCCTATATAAAGGAGGTAGAAAATAAAAAAGACTATAAACAGAGAAAAGATCTTCCATGAAAATATAAATCCAGCTTTAGAAGATCTGTAAATTTTTGAAATAATAATCGGAGTGATTAATGTAGATAAGAGAATAAGAAATGTATAAAATATAGAAACAAAAGATGCAGTTACAATCCCAAATAACAATAAAATTAAAACTATGACTTCAGAAGGGGATTTTCTTTTATTTTTTGTTGAAATGAATATGAAAGCAAATAAAGAAAACATTAGCAGTGTACCTAATGTCTGTGTTCTCATTTCTTGACCAAAAATAAGAACCTGATTTTCCCAGCCAAAAAACAACATCGATGCTAAACCAATTTCATGAGAATGAAGCCTATTAGCAATCACATATACAAAAATTATTGCAATTAAATTAAAAATAGGAGGAACTAAAGAAGCCAGAAAAATAACATTGACATTACAAATATTTGCTAAAAATTGAAATATTACATATAAACCCACAAAATTAAAAGACAGTTGTTGGGCGTTTGAAAACGATATTTTCCCACTTTGGTCAAACAGTTGATTGAATTCAAAGATATGATAATGAACATCTTCAAAACCTACTGGTGACCCCCACTTTATAAAATAGAGGTAATTTAAAAAAATTAAGGGGATGAAAACTAAAAGAATTGACTTAGATTTAGTCAAGTAACAGGAATTTTTAGTAAAAATTATGTTTGTCGGGAAGATAATAAAAAAAAGACTAAATAAAAGTAATCCAGGAAACGAGGCATATTGATTGGAATTAATTATGAGACAAATAACCCCTATAAGAATAAACAACAAACAAAAATGAAAAATATTATTTTTTAGAAAGCGAGAGAAAGTTGCTGAAAACCGTGGGTATATGAATCTCTCTATATTTGTCCAAAATGTTGAATATGTGCTCTTTTTTTCGTATCTGATAGATGGCTCGCCTTCACGATCTTCTTTTAAACTAATCTCGATCCCTCCGAAGAATATACAAATATCCCATATCTATGAGAGAAGATAAGCTCACCACCAGTTATCCCACTAGATGATTATAAAATTCAACTATTTGACCTGCAACATTCTTGTTGCTAAATTCTTGTTGAATATGATGGATTCCTTTTTTGGCCTTCGCCTTTGCCAAGTTCGAATCCTTTAATAGTTCCAGTACTTTCTTGGAGATCATATCGGGACTTTTTATATTAACGAATGATATATATTCATGGTTTTCATCTAAAATGTTTATACCTCCAATATTTGTTGCTACTACAGGACACCCACAAGCAATTGCTTCCTGCACAGCTCGCGGAGATCCTTCATAGAGTGATGGAAATACAAACACATCTGCAACAGAGTAATATTTAATCAACTCATCTTGTGACATGTGGTTTAAGAACAGTATGTTACTCTCGATTTTTCTCTCTTTTATGTAGTTGGATAAATATTGCAGTTCATCTTTGTGGATCGAACCAATTATAATTAAACGGGTATTTGGCTCCTGTATTAGCACCTTTGGCAAGGCATCAAGGAGATCATAAATTCCCTTGAGTCTAAAAACATTGCCAACAAATAACAATATGTTTTCTTCAGGATTCAATCCCAGTTGGTCTTTTTTAACACAGTTTGGTCGGAAATAGTCAACATCGACAGAATTCGGTATTACCCTAATGATATCAGGATTTATCTTAGAGTATTTTATAAGATCTTGTTTAATTTCTTCTGAATTTACCATTATACCATCCGCTTGCTTGCAAGAGATATACTCGAGAAAAATATTGACCCACCGTAAATATGAATATCGTACACTGGGATACGGCTCCAGTTTACTAATCTCCTTATACCATCCAATATTTCGACTTACAATTGACGTGACTACTTTAGGGTATTCATGTTCGTGGCTATGTAGCCTTCTGTGCAATGCGTTACTTAAAATCGAATTATAGAAATAATCGTGAATAATGTCAATATCATTGTAACGAAGCAACTCATCTAGTTTTTTATAAATATCATACATAAATATTGGTTTTAGTTTTTGGTGCTCATATAATCCAATATATGCAACTCTCTCGTTTTCATTTGTCAGAGGCTTATTTTTATTACCAATATAATCAGTAATAATGAACTCCTTTTCAATAGTGTTGCCAAGACATTCAAACATCTTTTGCCTCGACCGATAGTTTTCAATTCCTGGATAGATTAGGCAGGATTTCATATTATCACCTCAGTTTATTCACGAACTCATTTCACAAAGGTCTGAATCTAAAATTCAGGCATCCATTCGAGTCTGAGCACTAAAACCTATTATCCTCAGCTTATCCCAAATTATCGACCAAGTCCTCACTTGGTGATATCCGGGCTATCACCTCGTTGGGAAGGGATCGGGAGCACCCCCCTCTAGTTCCCATGAACCTTGGGACGACCACCACAATATATTTCAATACTCTTTTCAGCCACTTTTTCCCAAGAGAGTTCCTCTTTTACAAGGATTCTAGCATTATTACTTAGCTTCAGTCTCATCTCTGGAGATCGAATCAAGTCGCCCAAAGCCGCTGCTAATGAATATATGTCATTTTTTTCGAAACCAATCGCTGCACTAGCGTCAAATACAACTTTGTAATCATCATTCCTCTTTGGTAAGATAAGTGGCAATTCAGTACCCAGGGCTTCAATAACAGAGATTGAACTGGTGCCAGGCCAAACTCCCACATCTGCTAAATTATAATATATCCCTAATTCTGAGTTGTCTACAAAATTTAGGATACGGATATGTTCATTTAAGTTATCACTCTCAATTATCGAGATTAAATAGTTCATGTATTCGCTCGAGCCTCTGCCGATCAATAATAAACGTAGTTTAGAGCACTCCTTCACAACTATTGAAAAAGCTTTGATCAAAGTATCAACTTTTTTTGAAGGATCGAACTTTCCTGAGGATACGATTACAAGTTCATCCTCGCTATAGCCTAATTTAATTCTATAGGCCTCTCGGAACTCCTTAGATTTAAAGAACCTGTTGGTATTGACCCCTAATGGCAGGAGCTCCATATGTTTTTCACTTACGCCAAAATATTCTGTTAGTAAGTCTTTAGAAGCGTTAGTAACAGGCAACCAGCATTGAACTCGTTCTCCAAAAATGATATAAAACGCCTTTGCGAGTCTATAATATAGCCGCTTTAATGGGGAATTGAGTATAAAATTGTCACTATTAGAATGACTATCGACGAATACCTTAAACCTAAGCCTTTTGGAGCATATAATTGTTTGTAATGTTACAGGGTTTATTTCTCCATGCACATGGACTATGTCCGGCTTTAATTCTCTCAATTTTGATTTAAGCCCCATTATGATAACTTGATTACTTCCCTTATATTCTAGGAGCACAGGCAACCGATGAATTGTTATGTTGTTTTCTTCAAATAGTCCCTCCCCGATTATTCTTTCCTCATCGTGAAATTCTCCGCGAAATTCCTTGAAGGAGGGGATTCTGTCTGATGTAATAATTTCAACGTCATATCCCAGTTTTTTCTGTTCCGATGGAAGATAATTTTCTTGGTATCCCATTTTAGGAATATACCAATTCATAACATGTACTATCTTCAATTTTACCACTCATCGTTTATTTCCAGTTTTGTCTGTCAGGCGATGATCTCTTTCAGCAAACCCAGATACTGATGGTTCTATGGTGAACGCTTTCCATCATTCGATTTTATCACTTCTCTATAAAGGCTTTCAACATTTTTTACTTTAGTCTGGATAGATAGTCCCTCATGGAGTTTATTATATCCATTCTGGCCATGACAATGACGTAAGGAATCTTGTTGTAGGTATTCCTGTAATGCAGTTGCTAGATCGTATGGATTTGACTTTACTACCAGTCCTGAGTCTTGTACAAGATCCTTTATCCCGCAATTCTCAGTTATTATAACAGGCTTTTTAAATGCCCATGCCTCAAGTACGGTCATAGGAAAAGCCTCATAGTGTGAAGGTAGCACATAGATGTCAGAGTCACAATAAACTGTAGACTTATCCTTACCGTAAAGTGGACCAGTAAATAGCACTTTGTTGCGGAGGTTAAGTTCTTCTACGATTTTTTTTAATTTAGATAATGACCCATTATCAGGACCTACAACTACCAACATGCAATTTTCTCGCTTCTTCGAAACAATCCCAAAGGCACGGATCAACAGGTCTACGCCTTTGATTGGGTGTAATCTTCCGAGGAAAAGGATCACGTGCATACTAGATGGGATATTATATAGTGCCCTGAACTTCCCCTGTGGGGGGATACCCCCCCACTGTGATAGATCAATACCGTTGGCAATGATATGAATTTTATTTTCGTTCACTCCCATTTTTATGGCTTGTTCCGCTTCCATAGAGGTCAGTGCGATGATTCCTTCAGCATTTTGAAGTATTTTATTCCCCCATACCATATCATAGAGTTGCTTCAGACCTTTTTTCTTGACTATTCGGGGCAATGATCCATGTGGTTGGACGATATAAGGAACATCAAACTCCTTTGCGTATCTGGAGATGGTATTATTCTGATAGGACCTAAAACTATGCAGGTGGACGATATCGTAGTTTGAAATGTTCGATCTTAACCAGCCTTTCATCCCCGGAGAGTAGAGAAACAATCCCAGGTTGGCAACCCGCCTGAAAGGTATCACTTCAACATTTTCAAGGGATTGAGCGTAATCCAAGTCGTACTCAAAATCCGTAGTGATAATTGTCACATCATGCCCAAGGTTGTTTAACTCCTTAGAGAGGTTATAACAGACATTGACGTCTCCTCCCCATTTTTGAGCAAAATATGGTATAACCTGAAGAATCTTCATCCATTAGCCTCTCTGTATAGTTGTTCTTGGAAGTTCAGTTGTGGTGCGGGCCCAACTCCGGAGTTTAACATCATTTCCAGTTTCAAACCCTCTGGCCTGTTCTGTCTTCTCCTCACCGAATTCCGGCACTAGGGCCGGAAAATTCGCGGAAGGAATGGGTTCTCCGCGTCACCACAGACGCGGACATCGCAATGGAAGCTTTCTCCCTTACAGGCATATTTCCCGGCTACAATCCATGATGCCAAACACCCGGTGCATCCTTGTTCCCCGAAGGAAACGGCCTCTTTGCCAAGACACGTCTCGGCAAGGGCGCGAAAAATCTCTTCTGTACAGAGCGAGATTCTTTTCCAAGCTCATATTCCTCTCCAGGTAACTCATACTGTTGCTTCCAATCGCCTCATTGGCAGTTGTATGTTAATGTCAAGCGTAAACCATAGTAGTATTTTATAACAAAGACTTTAAATAATTCTCAAATTCTTCAGTATTATTATCCCATTTCAAATTTTGCACATAAGAATATGCTTTTTCACCTTCAGCATCGATTCTTTTGGCATCTTTAAGAGATCTTGATTTTCCTAAAGTGTCATCTGAATTTTCAATATAATTGATCCCACTATCTAATCCAAACTCCTTTAGTATGCCAGGAAGGTTTGTGGCTATTACTGGCTTTCCCATCGCCATATACTCGTAGATCTTAATAGGAACAATATTCATCATAATTTCATTTTTGTAAGCTGGCAAAAGGCATATATCGGCAGCAGCAATGTGCTCCGGGATTTCTTCAAATGGGATTTTTCCAGTTAGTATTAATTTACCATCCAGGTTATCTTCAGATTTCATTTTGAGTAACGGTTTGTAAAGATCCCCCTCACCGACTATCATTAATTTGATGTTTTCATTGTCAGTAGTAGAAAGACTTTCTGCAACTTCCTTCATTCCTGAGAATTCGTATATCCATCCCATGAAGAATAATAAGAGATCGTCTTTTTTAATCCCGTATTTTTCTCTGATTAATGAGCCGTCTACATTGGGATTAAACTTTTCAAAATCTACACCCGCAGGTATTATAGATATTTTGTTTAGATTTCCACCCATTTCCACAGCATAATCTTTTAACCCTTTATTTATGACGAATATTTTATCTGCGTTTTTTAAAGTCCGTTTTTCAAATTGCGCTGCAATTTTCTGTGCGAATTTGTTTGGAAGCAATGTGTGTAAATGGTCTATAAGATAATACACAAAAGGAATACCGTGATTCTTGGCCTGTTGCATGCCGATATATGCATTAAGAATACCAAATGCTATTATTATGTCTGGGTTAAACTCTTGAATTTGCCTATTAATTTCTTTACCATGGTAGTAAACAATAGATGCCATATCAAGAATGGGAAGTTTAATCATCCCGGGCCTGATGAGAGTTATGTTAGCTTCCTTGAATATTTTATACGCTCCGTTGATTTCCTTCCGACGCGTAATTATTTTTCTATTTTTGTCCTCTTTCCAGAGATACTCATAATCAATTACTCTTATTTGATGGCCCCTCAATGCCATTCTGTCCATTAAATGGTGTTGTTGATGAGGCCCTCTTTTAATCCAATCGGTTTCCTGAAGCAGTAAAATTTTCATTCAACATCACATCAAAATTCGGCACTCTTATCAATATTTTCCCAATATTCTTCAAACCAGAGGTGTACATGCTTTAAACCGTCTTCAAATTTCGTCTGAGGTTTGTAACCAAGTACTTTATTCGCTTTATCTACACAGGAAAGAAGTTTTGTCTTTACATCCCAATCTCTGCGTTCTTTGAAAGTGATCGAAGATTTGTTATTCGTCAACTCGTTGATAATTGTTGCCATTTCAATGACCTGGTGATCGGTCCCTGAGCCAAGGTTGAAAGCTTCACCGATAGCTTCTTCTTCTATACCCATGGCAACCAGACCATTGACAATGTCACCCACATAAGTCCAGTCTCTTGTTTCCGTGCCTTCACCGGTAATTGGAAGTGGGATTCCTTTCATTGCCCAGTAGAAAAAGTTGGGGATTACATTCCGGTACTTTCCGGGAACTTCTCCTGGCCCATAGGAGTTGAAGAAGCGGGCGTTTGCAACTGGCATATTATATAAATTATAGAAATAATTAGTATATAATTCACCAAGTAGTTTAGTTACCTGGTAAGGTGTGTGAAGACTAATTGAGATATCATGTTCTTCGAATGGCATTTTTGAATCAAGGCCGTATACTCCGCATCCGGATGACGAATAAACAAAACGCTTTACATTAACAAGTTGAGCGTACTGAAGGACTTTGAGAATCCCAATACCATTGATCATTAGATCTTTCTCAGGATTATCAACAGAATTCTGGTTTGCAAAATGAGCGGCGAGATGGAAGACATAATCAGGTTTTTCCTTGAAGACTCGCTTGAGCATTTCATCATTCAGGATGCTCCCTTTAACAAAAAAGATATTATCTGCCTTTGGTATATTCCACTCATAAGAAGAGGAGAGGTCATCTAATATGATAACTTTCTGTGCATTCATCTCAGAAAGTTTTCGGCAGAGATTTCCGCCAATTGCACCAGCTCCTCCAGTAACCAGTATAGTTTTTCCTTCATAGTCACTTGTATAATCTCTCAATTTATTCACCAACTCTGTAGTATTTTCTCATCCAGTCTACTGTTCTGTTTATTCCAGCTTCTGGAGAAACTTTTGGATCATGTTTAAGATCTTTGATTGCTTTAGAACAATCAATCGTTTTTACTCTTGTTGTAAATGCTTCCGCCCCTTCATAAGTAACAAGTGAATCGTCTACATCTACAGCTTTCAAAACAAGATCAGAATATTCCTTAATTTCTTTCTCCCACTCAGGCCTTCCAGCTACGTTATAGGCCTCTCCGGGAATAAAATTGTCAACAATATTTGCCCAGGTGCTACAGGAATCTTCAACGAAGTCGATTATCCGTTTATGGCCTTTAAACACCGTATATGGTTTATTGTGGAGAGCGAGATAGATAAATTTGGGAATAAAACCTCTATATGGTGTATAATGTTCATGGGGACCGTAACAGTTTACAGGGCGAACTCGTACAGTCTCTGTCCCGAACATCTTTGCAGAATTCATGCACATGAGTTCTCCAGCCCATTTAGTGATGGCATAGTCATTCATCTGATAGGTATCTTTAATGGGGTTATTTACCATCACATCTTCTGTCATGACTCCATCATAATCACCATACACTTCTGCGCTGGAATAGAAAATCATACGAAAGTTCAGTTTTTCCTGAAGTCGAAGCATATTTTTGGTACCGATCACATTGGTCTGCCAGAGATTTTCGTAGTAATCTTCTCCATTCCATCGACCATATTCAGCCGCTAAATGGTATACATAATCGAATTTTGATTGCTCAAAAATTCTTTCAAGCTGTCTATAATTTCTAACATCTGCTCTAATGTAATTCTCACGTCTAGTATTATAGAGATCAGCTGCGATTACTTCGTGACCTCTACTTTCTAATTCATTGACAAGATTTGTACCTATGAAACCTGCTCCACCGGTAACTAATATTCTATGAGTTTCCATAACGCATCCTCCGTCATTATAAAATATGTAGTATAAAACAGTTAAGATTTAGTTTTACACATTCTCTTGTAACGGCGGGCATTTTGATAAATTCTTGACAAGTACCGAGAATAATAACGATCATTGCTATTAACACCTTTAACGATTTTAGTTAGTTTATCACTATAGATTTTGACGCAATTGACCCCACCAACATCAACGTTCTACAAAATATCTATAGTCAACTCACGAATTAAGTGCATTTTTTAGTACAAATTTTGGCTTACAACGGGCATGGAAAAACCCAATCAAGACCCTCTTTAACCACGGAAAACACGGAAAGCACGGAAAATTTATGCCCGTACTTCCTTCTTCCGTGTTTTCCGTGCTTTCAGTGGTTCATTTTTTCGTTTGAATATAGTCGATGAATGGAGTAAGTACACTTTTGAATTTCATTCTTAGAATGGACAGATTTATAAAGTGTAAATATTTTCCGTAAAACTGTAATCAAGTCGGCTTAACATCCCTCAGGATTGTAGACAGCGAATGCAGCAATATGCCTGTTAGAGACATAAAACTCCCTACAACAATTAACATAACCATGAGCATGGTAGGTCCAAAGTTCAGTCTTCCACCCGTAAAAAAGGTTTGCAGGAAAAGTGTACCCATATAGAGGCCGCCTATTCCAAGAAACATGCCAGGGAATGTGAAGTAGAAAAGGGGCTTGTTGAACTCCATGTCTTTTAAAATAAGGATAAGGACTTCGAGGCCGTGCTGAATCGGTTTTTTGGTAGAACCGTCAACGTCGTAACGGATTCCAATGTCAACTTCTTCTATGCGGAGGCCGGCTCTTCCTGCATCTGCAAGCATTTCGCTTTCGATTGCCATGCCCTGTGCTTTGAAGCGGAAAATATCCATTGTGGAGGCTGCAAAGGCGCGGAAACCGCTCTGGGAATCAGTAATCTTGAGGCCTGAGTTTATGTTGGTGAACCCGTCCAGAACTGTCTGGCCGACGCGGCGGTAGGCAGGAGTGTTCTTGTCAAGGCCGTTTAAGTATCGGCTGCCGTTGACCATCTCGGCGTCTCCTTCAATGATTGGAGCTACTAGCTTTGGGATCTCGGAAGGGTTGTGCTGGCCGTCTGAGTCCATTGTTACAACTACATCGGCGCCCATGCCGGCTGCGGCTTCAAAGCCGGTCTTGAGGGCACCTCCCTTTCCTGTGTTTACCTCGTGAATAATTACTTCGGCTCCGGCTTTCCTGGCGATTTCAGCTGTCCGGTCTGAGCTGCCGTCATCAACAACGATTACTTTGTCTGCGTAGAATCTGGTAAGGAGGACTACACTTCCGATCGATACTTCTTCATTATACGCAGGAAGAATCACTGTGATGTGTTGGGGGGATGTGCTCTTCGAAAGTAAATATTCATTCTGGGATATACACTGGGGGCTGTTAACAATACCCAGCTTGCTATTCATCTTTATGACCTCTTTTGAAATCAATTATAAAATTCGTTGGGGGAAATTTTACGAATGCTGCCTCAAACATTATGAAATTTTATCGGCAGTAGGAATCCTGAATACAAATTTGAGCTGAATTACATTACATTATAAATATATATTCGATAGTCGGCTACAGTTCAACGCACAAATAATTACACTTAAAACCGGAAGAAAGCATCCGCTAAATGCTGCATGCTCTCATTTGGATTTCTATTGGAACACAAGTATAATTTATCAGGTTTTAAACTATGGGGGACGACTATACAGGTGATATAATCTTAGTGAACAAATATCAAACAATATTAATGATATATAAAATTAGCGAATTAATGACGAAGCATGATAATAAATGAAAAGATAATGGTATTGAGGTAAGTGGTTAGTAAAAAAGTATAAGAATGTACTATTGAGCATGCTTCTGAAAAAAAATATCCTGTATACGAGAACACTGGAAAGAATCGGAATTCAAACGAACAAAATAACTTACGCAAAAAACAACATCATGGGAGCTCAATATTTTTTCCACCCCCGGTCCGCGGGACGCCACACCTTCTCCAGAATTTCTTCCTGCAGACCTGAATCTTTTGCCATGTACCTGCCTCCATACCACTTGCCACATTCCCCAAAGAAAATGAAGGACAAAGACGGGTGTTTAGTAAAGTGAAAGGAAATGAAAAAAAGCAGGGATGAGAGGCAGAAATAAGGGACAACTTACTGAATTTTCCAGAATAAATGCGCACAAAGGCAAAAATAAAGCGAAAGAATGAAATGCATAAGGAAAAAACATTTACGCAGTTGAACTGGGAAACCAGTCGCAGAGAATTCAAACTACCTAAATCATCATAATAAGTAAACTCACGAATTAATTCCACTTTTAAAAACCAATTTTAGTTTAGAACGTAACTATTTACACTTAAGTCACTCCGGACTCTATAACCACGGAAAACACAGACGGGCAGGGAAAAACCCAATCAAGACGCGATAACCACGGAAAACACGGAAAGCACGGAAAGGTTGTGCCCGTGCCTCCTTTCTTCCGTGTTTTCCGTGCTTTCCGTGGTTCTAACTCACTAATGCTCTGTATCATAGCAGGCACGGAAAAACCCAATCAAGACGCGATAACCACGGAAGACACGGAAAGCACGGAAAGAGCTGTGCCTGTGCTTCCTATCTTCTGTGTTTTTAAGCGGTTCGCAACATAATTATTGTAAATTAGTCCGCTTGAGCGAGCGGAGCGAGTGAAACGGACCGCGTACTCCCGAGGCGCAATTCGGGACGGAAAGAACTGTTCCCGTGCCTCCTTTCTTCCGTGTCTTCCGTGCTTTCCGTGGTTCTAACTCACTAATGCTCTGTATCATAACAGGCACGGAAGAACTCAATCAAGAAGCGATAACCACGGAAAACACGGAAAGCACGGAAGGATTGTGCCTGTGCCTCCTTTATTCCGTGTTTTCCGTGATTTCAGTGATTTATTTTTATATTTCATCTGTTATTTTTGTACTTTCAAAAAACAATTATGATCATTCAATATTTTCAACTTAATCAAAACTCTATATCACGGAAAGCACGGAAGGATTGTGCCCGTGCCTCCTTTCTTCCGTGTTTTCCGTGCTTTCAGTGGTTCTAACTCACTAATGCTCTGTATCATAACAGGCACGGAAGAATTCAATCAATACGCGATAACCACGGAAAACACGGAAAGCACGGAAGGATTGTGCCTGTGCCTCCTTTATTCCGTGTTTTTAAGCGGTTCGCAACATAATTATTGTAAATTAGTCCGCTTGAGCGAGCGAAGCGAGTGAAACTGACCGCGTACTCCCGAGGCGCAATTCGGGACGGAAAGAACTGTTCCCGTGCCTCCTTTCTTCCGTGTCTTCCGTGCTTTCCGTGGTTCTAACTCACTAATGCTCTGTATCATAACAGGCACGGAAGAACTCAATCAAGAAGCGATAACCACTGAAAACACGGAAAGCACGGAAGGATTGTGCCTGTGCCTCCTTTATTCCGTGTTTTCCGTGCTTTCCGTGGTTCTAACTCACTAATGCTCTGTATTATAGCAGGCACGGAAGAACTCAATCAAGAAGCGATAACCACGGAAAACACGGAAAGCACGGAAGGATTGTGCCTGTGCCTCCTTTCTTCCGTGTTTTCCGTGCTTTCAGTGGTTCTAACTCACTAATGCTCTGTATTATAGCAGGCACGGAAGAACTCAATCAATAAGCGATAACCACGGAAGATGCGGAAAGCTGGAAATGTTGAGCCTGCACCTCCTTTTTTCCGTGTTTTCCGTGCTTTCCGTGGTTCTAACTCACTAATGCTCTATATCATAGCAGGCGCTGAAAACCCCAATCAATACGCGATAACCACCTACAATGAGGTAATTATGGGAATGTTAAGCCTGTGCTTCCTTTTTTCCGTGTTTTCCACGGTTCAACTTTACATTTAAAATGAGTAGCGAAATTTTGGTACTTGATGAGCCTATCCCAAAAGTAATATTAGGTTAAAATTGAGCTCATCCCAAAAACAGTTTTATTCTCAAATCAGTAAAGCTTCAGAGCTATTTTCCATGATTATTAACTCGATTGATTACTCTGAATATAGATTCAAAGAAGCAATTTTGTGTTTTGGGATAGGCTCGATGATAAATTAATCTGCCAGTTTGTGAATTGTTGATTTTTACTGTGAGCACCATAATTCATCCATTGACTACAGTTTAAGCGAAAGGATAAAATTCGGGAGGCGGAAAAAAACTGTAATTTTGGAACTTATCTTTCAATTAGCCTTCTTGAGCGAAGCGAGTGAAACTGACCGCGTACTCCCGAGGCGCAATTCGGGAGGCGAAATTTTGGTACTTGATGATAAATTTATATTCTCCTTTTGCTAAGTGTTAATTTTTACTGTGATAATTATAGTTACGGAAGGACTGCTTGCGCTTTATTTTGCGCCTCAGGTGCTGAAGTCATGGAGAATTAAATAGACAGCTTTAAGAAGACCAAATAGGTCCATAAAGGGATTGAAATATTTATCAATTATTCAAACCTGGATTTATTTATAAGAATAAGGGGGTTAAACTCTGGACATGAATGTTTTATTGGAATTAGATGAAGATGATCCTGATAGATTTTATTTATCCGGAGGGCTTAAACGTGCTATAGAGGCATTAAAATCCACATTTCTTTCTCTAATACTTATAGTGGTTCTTTTTTTTATTTGGGTCGGTGTTATGTTTTGGGAGCATTTAATGCGAAGAAACGTAGTGAAACATATTTATTCTTCCATTACCAGAATCAGACCTTAGATTGATTGAAACGGCCATACCTGGACCGTAATCAGATATTCAAAAAATCTAGCCCGGAGCCGATAATCGGTCCGTTGAATTCAAACTGCTTTCCTGAAAAAAGAAAAATAAATTATTTTTTAACTATGACCGGGTGACCTGAATGACCGGAAAAAAAGTTCCCTCAGACCTCTTGATCGTTATAGGGCTCGTGCTCCTTACAGATATCTTTGTGCTCACACCCGGATTAAGTGAAACCTCGATTCGGAATATACTTGGCCTGCCGCTCGTGCTTTTTCTGCCAGGCTATGCTCTGATTGCCGCACTCTTTCCCGCAAAATCCGACCTTGACGGGATCGAAAGAACAGCTCTTTCCTTCGGGCTGAGCATTGCAGTCGTGCCCCTGATAGGACTTGGCCTTAATTACACCCCCTGGGGGATAAGGCTTCTACCAATCCTAATAAGCCTGTCAGTTTTCACCGTTGTCATGTGCGGGCTTGCGTACCTTAGGCGGGCAAAACTTCCGGAAACCGAAGCTTTCGAAGTGCCCTTCAGGGAAACGGCACTTTCTCTTAAAGCCGAAGTCCTGGAAAAGCCGAAGTCAAAACTGGATCAGGCCCTTACTGTCGTCCTGGTCCTCTCAATTCTCCTCTCTGTCGCAACCCTTATTTATGTAATTGCAACCCCGAAAGAAGGTGAACACTTCACCGAATTCTACATTCTCGGGCCCGATGGAAAAGCCGACAACTACACCACAAATTATGTTCTCGGAGAGAGCGGTACCGTAATAGTAGGAATAGTAAACCATGAGTACAGGCCCATAAACTACACAATGGAAATAAGGCTTGAAAACAAGTCCCTCCCTCTTCCGGAAAACCAAAGACAAATAAGCCTTGCACATAACGAAACCTGGCAAGAACCCGTTGCATATACCCCTCCCTTCGAGGGACATAATATGAAACTTGAGTTCCTGCTCTTCAACGAAACCGACAGAACTGTACCCTACAGAGATCTGCATCTCTGGATAGATGTAAACACAACAGAAACAAATGAGACCTTAGATACCTCGAGGCCTAAATGAAAAGGCCAGAGTACTCCCGAGGCGTAATTCGGGACGGAAAGCAAGGAAAGGTTTTGCCCGTGCCTCCTTTCTTCCGTGTTTTCCGTGCTTTCCGTGGTTCTAACTCACTAATGCTCTGTATCATAGCAGGCACGGAAAAACCCAATCAATAAGCGATAACCACGGAAGACACGGAAAGCACGGAAAGAACTGTGCCTGTGCTTCCTATCTTCCGTGTTTTCCGTGCTTTCCGTGGTTCTAACTCACTAATGCTCTGTATCAGAGCAGGCACGGAAAAACCCAATCAAGACGCGATAACCACGGAAGACACGGAAAGCACGGAAGGATTGTGCCTGTGCCTCCTTTATTCCGTGTTTTTAAGCGGTTCGCAACATAATTATTGTAAATTAGTCCGCTTGAGCGAGCGAAGCGAGTGAAACTGACCGCGTACTCCCGAGGC
>MDTP02000081.1 GCA_001714685.2 Methanosarcina sp. Ant1
ATTATATTTTACCTGTGATTGTATCAATGATTTTTTAGAAAGATTTTAAGAAATTTGCTTTTACCTTCGAATTTTAAGAGGATACCATTTTTTCCTTCGGAGAAGTTGCTGTGCAGGAAATGTATCCCCATTATGTCTTTCCTGAACCTGTAGGCCCTGTGACAAGAATACCTTTTCCTTTTGGGTAACCGCCGCCAAGAAGTAAGTCCAGAGATTCTATCCCGCTCGTTATTCGTTCCATTAGTTACTCTCCATAGGAGTTTAAATTTTTTAAAATTCGATTCGGCATCTACATAATATGTAGTCTCCTGTATTAATAACAATCTAAAAAAATTAAGAAGCACGCTTAAAAAAGAATGTATAATATTAAAAAATTTGTTACAGCTTTAGCTATCCTTCAGGAAACAAGTGCCTTGAGCCCAGAAACTGCGTTTACCAGCAGATCCACTTCTTCTCTTGTATTGTATAGCGCGAAAGAAGCTCTTACGGTACCATCCACTTTCAGGAAGCGAGTAATTGGGATTGCACAGTGATGCCCGCTACGAACGCATATTTTTCTGGTCTGGTCAAGGATAAGGGCAACATCATGGGCATGAAGTCCTTTTACATTGAAGGGTACGATTCCGATCCTGTCTTCAGGCCCGTAAACTTCCACATGCTCGAGTTCTGAGAGCCTTTTTGCAGCTTCTCTTGAGAGTTTTATTTCATATTTTTCGATCTCTGAAACTCCTATTTTCTCCACATACTCTACTGCTCTTCCTAGTCCTATCACTCCAGGAATATTTGGAGTGCCTGCTTCAAAACAAGCTGGAGAAGGTTCCAGCACATAGGTATATCCGGAGGCTTCCGAAACAGTGCCTCCTCCTACTGAAGCACTTTCGAGCATTTCAGGTTCTTTAATGTAAAGCACGCCAGTTCCCTGTGGTCCAAGCAGTCCCTTGTGTCCGGCAGTTGCAAAAAAGTCACAATCAAGGTCTTTAAGATTGACTGGCATATGTCCTGCAGATTGGGCACCGTCAATCAGGACTTTTATGCCGTTTCTGTGGGCAATTTTCGTGACGCCTTTTACATCCTGGATGGAACCGAAAACATTTGAAATCTGGGTTATGGCAACAAGTTTTGTTTTTTCAGTAAAGGCATTCTCTATCGTAGAAATGTCGATTATACCCATGCTGTCCGGGTTTACAACCGTGACATTAACCCCTTTCTTCTGCAAACGCAGCCAGGGCAGGAGATTTGAATGGTGCTCGAGCAGAGTTGTGACAATGTGGTCTCCTGCCTCCCAGGGATAGCTATTTGCAATAAGATTGATTCCCTCAGTCGTATTTTTCGTTAAAATGGTCTTTGAAGGCTCTGCGCTTAGAAAGCGAGCAACTGTTTCCCTTGCGTCCTCATAGTGGTTTGTGGTCTCCCGGGCCAGGCGGTGTGCCCCTCTTCCGTGATTTCCAGCATACCTGTAAAAATAATCTACCATGGCTTCAACTGCAGGTATTGGAGTTTGAGTAGTCGCTGTGTTGTCAAGATATACGACTTCTTTTAAAACAGGAAAATCTTCGCGGACCGCATATACATCGTACATGCTTCTTTTTAGGAACGAGAAATAAAAAAAGTTTGTGCAGGTTATTTTATTTACCCTGCATTCCGCCTATCATATAGCGGTAAAGGTCTAATTCATCTGAGTTTAGGCTGTCAGTACAACCTTTTACAACGGTGTGATAACCGTCTTCGTGGCGTGTATATTCATATTCGTTTCTTTTTCTGTATTCGTGATTTAATTTACTCATAATTTTCCTCCTGTCTCTTCAATGCTTAAGCTATCTGTGGGTTAGCTTGCGCTTATATGCTGGTTAGCTACGCTTATCTGCGAGTTAGAATCATTCCCTCTGGATACGAGCCCTGTAATTAAGGTCAAATTTTCAGCCTTTTCGGATACAAGTCGCTGATTTCAGGTTAGAGTTCTTAATTCTTCCATGGATTTCTGAGATGAAACCCAGAACTCTTCTTGCGCTTATCTGCGAGTAGAATCATTCCCTCTGGATACGAGCCCTGTAATTAAGGTCAAATTTTCAGCCTTTTCGGATACAAGTCACTGAGTTCAGGTTAGAGTTCTTAAGCCTTCAATGGATTTCTGAGATGAAATCCAGAACTCTTCTTGCGCTTATCTGCGAGTTAGAATCATTCCCTCTGGATACGAGCCCTGTAATTAAGGTCAAATTTTCAGCCTTTTCGGATACAAGTCGCTGATTTCAGGTTAGAGTTCTTAATTCTTCCATGGATTTCTGAGATGAAACCCAGAACTCTTCTTGCGCTTATCTGCGAGTAGAATCATTCCCTCTGGATACGAGCCCTGTAATTAAGGTCAAATTTTCAGCCTTTTCGGATACAAGTCGCTGATTTCAGGTTAGAGTTCTTAACCTTCAATGGATTTCTGAGATGAAACCCAGAACTCAAAGCCTTTCAGGATATGAATTCCTGCTTTCAGGTTAGAACTTCCACTTCTTCTGGATAGGAGCTCTAAAATACAGGTTCAAATTCTGTGTCCTGCTGGCTACAAACCCCATAACAGCGCAACAAGCGTTGTTCTTACCCACAACATTATATTAATTGTCAAATGTAATATATATTTGTTCCGGAAAATTTTTTTTAGATTCATCAAATTTTTTCAATGAATAATTAGGAATGCTTTTGGCGTTTGAGTTTGGAGCTTAAGCTCAAAGTTTACTTTTTAGCTTCTATTTTTGTCATGAGACCAGACAGATTGGCCGGGATCGCTCCTATCGCAGTACAGGTCTCCAGAGAAAGCCCTTTGCAGGTAATATCAAGATGGTATTTCCCTCTCTCGAAGAGCTCTTTGGGGAGCCCTTTGTGCCCTAGGCCCACAAGGAAAAGAAATGAGCGATTTCTGAGGGCTTCCTCAGCAATCTTCACTGGTAGAACCTGCCTTTTCGGGTCCGGTTTTGAGGTAGTAATTACGATTTCCCCAAACTGAGATGGAAACCCTTTCTTTGGGAGGTCGGATACCGACAGGTGGTTTGTTTCATAAAGAGTTTTGAGGTAACTTCCCGATTCCCCTATAGTGGTTTTTTCCATAACGAAAGCCACCAGTTCTTCCGCAGTCATTTTGAAAGGGAAGTCATAAAGGGCAAGGTGAAATCCAAAAGCGTGGCAGATTGGAGCAGCTCTTGCAATCGCACGGTAGTGAGCATCGAGAACTTTGATCTTATCGTAGGTATTTACTATCCCAAGGGTGAGCATAAACTGCTTCATTATGCTTTTTTGTAAAATAATGTTTCGTTAACCTTAAGGTTCTTGGTCGTGTCCGTGAGTCATTGATCAAATCTGAAAAACAAGTATATTCTCCAATTTTGGGAAAATGTAGAAGAGTCTTGTGCCTACTATTTTAAACAACTCACGGAACGATCAGGTTCTGCTTAAAGCTTATTTTCGAGACTTTTTAATATCTTCTGGGATCGTCAAAATTTAGCATTGATTCCGCTTGCAGTTGCAATCCACCAATCGAAAGTTCAGAAAATGATCCAGTCTCTTATTTTTCCCTATTATATAAATGCGGGATGCCAATTTCTGATCTGAAGACATTGGAGTGGAAACAAATTGTTGATCGAAAACTAGAATTGTAAGAATATTTCATCGCATGCTGCGTGCATTTATCAAGATGCTCACAATTTTTGCAATCTTCCCAGAGAAATAACTTCTCGGAATTTTCTATTTTTGTAAAATTCAGTTTTTCAAAAAAGCCAGGAGCAGTCGTCCTCACATATAAATCGCAGGCTGGATCGTCAATTGTTGTCAGAAGATACTTAATAAGCCTGGTTCCAATCTTTTTTCCCCGGAAGTTCGGATGGACTGCAATAGAATGAATCTCCAGAAAATCTATTCCCTGGGATTCGGACTTTATAATGGCAGCGCACCCTATAATTTTCCCATCGATCTCAGCCAGCACGAAGTTTTCTGGCTCAAGCTCTTCCATATCAAGAAAGTAAGTAGATAAAAGCTTCTGAATTGCCAGCAGGTCTGATTTTCTGGCTTTTCGGATGAGAATTTCTGTCATGTCTTTTCTTAAGTAGTTTTTCTGGCTCATCAGACTTTCTTCCGGATATAAGGTTCGTCCATGCTACCACTCCGAAAACCTTCAAGATCAAGGGTTACGTAATCAAAACCCAGAGATTTTAGATATCTGGAAATTTCTTCTCTTTTCCGGAAAGCGTTCTCTAATTCCGTTTGAATTATTTCTATTCGTGCGAGATTCTCATGTATCCTGACCCTGAACTGGGTAAACCCCAGGGAAAAGAGATATTCTTCGGCTTTTTCGAGTTTCTGGAGGGCCTCGGCAGTTATGGGCTGTCCGTAAGGAATACGGGTGGCAAGGCACGCTGCAGATGGCCTGTTAGCTGCTGAAAGGGATAAGTCCGAAGCAATCTTCCTGATTTCTTCTTTTGTTACATTCAACTCTACGAAAGGAGAAAAAACCTTTTCACCGGCTTCCTGAACTGCCCTGTATCCCGGACGGTTTTCCCCGTGTATTTCAGAGGAATTTGTGCCTTCAAGCACAACATTGTATCCCATTTTTTCCGCAAACCCTATTAAAGTTTCAAGCAGAGCTTTTTTACAAAAATAGCACCTGTTTACCGTATTTGCGGAGAAATAGGGAACATCCATCGGAGAGAATTGGAGAACTTTGTGCTGAATTCCGATTTCACAGGCTGTCTGGACAGCTGTATCCAGCTGCTGCCTGGGAAAAAATGGGGAGTCTATAGTTACGGCAAGGGCTTTTTCTCCAAGTACCTCAAAGGCAAGGGCCGCAAGAGTCGTACTGTCCACTCCACCCGAAAAAGCAATGACTGCATTTCCTCTGGCTTTTATAGCCTCTTTTATCATTTCGATCTTTTCAACCGCCATTACTATCGGATTTTCGGCTAATAAGATATATGTATTTGCCAACCTTATAGTCAGAAGCTTTACATCTCGAAAAGAGAGGTCTATAAGTGACTTCAGTGGGAATTAGTTTTGATATTTAGAATATTCTCAAAATAGCAGTATGTTAAGAATCGCCCTAAACATTTTTATCATGAGAGCTCTATTTTGTACCAGAGCTCTGTTTACAATAATAACTCTAATTAAAGAGCTTGCCGAAATGGTACAACTTTCACTTAATCACAAAGATGGAGATCTTATATGGCATTATTCGGAACGAACGGTGTACGTGGTATAGCTAATGAATACCTGAATCCAGAACTGGCAGTCAATTTAGCCAGAAGCCTTGGTACATACATGGGTTCGAAAGGCACGGTTGCTATAGGCTGTGATACCCGAATCTCGGGCCAGATGCTGAAGTCAGCTGCAATCGCCGGGGCTCTTTCAACAGGCCTGAATGTAATTGATGTGGGAATTGTTCCCACTCCTTCTATCCAGTATTATGTGCGCGACTATGCCGATGCCGGAATCGTTATTACTGCATCCCATAATCCCAGAGAATATAATGGAATCAAATTTATTGCCGGGGACGGCTCGGAGTTTCCCAGGGACGGAGAAAAAGAAATAGAAAAAATTTATTATTCAGGGAAATATGCCCTCGTATCCTGGGAAAAAACAGGCAGCTTCAAAACCGACCCTGGAGTAAACGAATACTATCTTAAGAACGTAATCAATTCAGTAGATGCCGAAATCATCCGCAACCGCAGATTCAAGGTAGTTATTGATACAGGTTGCGGAGCAGGTTCCCTTACTCTTCCATTCTTGCTCAGTGAGCTGGGCTGCCAGGTGCTCACACTTGGAGCTCAGCCTGACGGAACTTTCCCCTGGCGGAACCCCGAACCCGCACCTGAAGCCCTAACCGAACTTTCTAAACTTGTAAAAATGACAGGTGCTGACATGGGAGCAGCTCATGACGGGGATGCGGATAGAATAGTCTTTATAGACGAAAATGGGGAATTCATAAATGAGGAAATCCTGCTTGCTATGATGGCGAAATATATTCTCGAAAATGAAAAAGGCCCTATAGTAACTCCAGTTAGTTCTTCTCAACGCATGGCCGATGTCGCAAAGGATGCAGGAGTCGAACTATACTGGACTGCTGTCGGCTCCATCAATGTTGCCCGAAAGATGATGGAAGTAAATGCAGTCTTCGGGGGCGAGGGCAACGGGGGCCTGATCTTCCCCAGACATCAGTATTGTAGAGACGGAGCAGTGGCCTGTGCCAAAATCCTTGAGATCCTTGCTGGCGGAAAAAAGCTTTCCGAACTTGCTAAAAGTGTACCTGAATATTTCAACGCAAAAACCAAAGTCCCCTCTGAAGATACACAAGCCACAATGGAAAGAGTGAAACTCGAAGCTTCAGAACTTGGGCTCAAAATCGACACTCTCGACGGGATCAAAATCCTGTATGAAGACGGCTGGGTTCTTATCCGCCCCTCTGGCACGGAACCGATTATCAGGATTTTTGCGGAGGCAAAAAAACAGGAAAGAGCAGAGGAACTTATGCAAGAGGGCGTGAATATGGTTATAGGAGCAGAAAAGGCCTCAATCCTCGAATGAATTTTCCTTCAGGCTAAATAATGAGTAGATGCAAAAGGTATGCTATAAACGATTAGACGAAATCGGGTTTTAAAGCCGGTACTGAAACTTCGGATATCCGGCTTTTTCACTCTAATCTTTTAGATAGCTGTCTTGTGGACATTCTTTTTTTCAGGTTTTTCTGTGCTTTTCCCAGTATCCTGTGAGTTTGCCGCCAAGGGCGAGTTTTCCGAGCTCACGCCTAACTCCGTCATTTACTTCTGCTGGAACGGCAGATGAATACGGGGTTCCTGGAAGTGGGGTTAGGTAGTGAGCCCTGACTGTGCCTCCTTTACTGCAGATCCAGCGAACAAGGTCAAGGCTTTTTTCCTGATCTTCCTCGGTTTCGGTTGGAAGGCCAAAAATGAAATCAACTGCAGGAACAATTTCATGTTCGAGGCAGCACTCGACGGCTGAGATGGTATCTTCTACAGTATGACCTCTTCGAATCTCTTTGAGAATACGGTCACTGCCGGACTGGGCTCCCAAGCTAAGGCTGTCGTTTGCGCAATATTTTCTCACAAGTTCGGCTGACTCTTCGGTCACAAATTCGGGGCGCACCTCTGAAGGAAAAGTCCCGAAGAATATTTTCTTATCGGGTAGTGCGTGAAGGGCAGAAAGCAGTTTTTCCACTTTGTCAAACCTGGGGTGAATTCCGTCACTCCCATAGGCAAAGGCATTGGAGGCTATAAAGCGAAGGTCGTTATAGTGCCCTGCATTCTTCAAGATGGAGTCGACACTTCTGTGCCTGATTTCTCTTCCGAAAAGTCTGGGAGTCTGGCAGTATTTGCAGCCCCAGGGGCATCCCCGACTGATTTCAATAGGAGAACGAAGTTTTTTAGGATCAAAACAGGGATAGGTATCAAGGTTTACATAGGGTCTTTTTGGAGTTGTGACAATCTTGCCGGTTCCTGAATCTCTGTATGCAATACCCCAGACTTTTCTCGGATCTCCCCCCTCCTTGAGCACCTTTACAAGTTCTGGGAGGGTTTCTTCACCTTCCCCGAGCACGACATAATCAAAGTATTCAAGTGTTTCATCCGGAACCCCAGATGGATGGGGCCCTCCTGCAATAAAAATAGAATCCGTGCTTGCATTTTTAACTTCCATGAAAACCTTTGCTGCCTGGCGCGTTGTAAAACTGTAAATCATGATCCCTTCTATAGGCCTGTCTGCAAACCCGGCTTCTGGTAATAAGGGGGAAAGGACTGCAAAGCTGTAGGAGTTTTTCTTGCTGTAGCGAAAGTGCACATCCATTTATTTTTTTTCTCCTTTTTTAGAAATCCCGAGTTTTCTTCAGATAGTGGTTTTAAAAGGAATAAGAGTAAAGCAGAGAAGACCAAGGACAAACATAACGATTCCAATGAGGATGCGTTTTCTGTCCAGTTCTACTGTGTCGTGGAGGGGAGATTGATGCCCGGCTGCCGCAAGAGCCCATAGGAGAAGAGCCCAAAAAATCCATATAAATCCGTCCTCCTTCAGCCAGTAAATTACATAGACCCCCAAGATGAACAGGATACGCGGCATTAGAAAAGAAACTTTTTCTGCCTTTTTACCGAGCATAGCCCTGAGTATATGCCCTCCATCAAGCTGCCCTGCAGGAAGAAGGTTGAGGAGAGTTACGAACATTCCTACCCAGCCTGCAAAGGCTACTGGATGCAGGTTCCCATCTGTAGCACCTACAAGGTTCTGGATAAATACAAAAAGAGGGGGTAGGCCGAGATGGCCGAGATCAAACATAAAAGAACCCGGCAAAGATTTTACCGCAGGCGCTTCAAGATTAAATCCTATGAAAGTAACTGCAATAGACATCAATAATCCTACCAGAGGTCCTGCAATCCCCACATCAAAAAGAGCTTTTCGGCTTGGAACAGGTCCTTTATAGAGAATTGCTGCTCCCATTGTGCCGATAAAAGCTGGGAATGGGATGAAGTAAGGAAGGGATACCTCCATCCCATGGTACCTGGCCATTATATAATGAGCCATTTCATGAGAACCGAGAACTGCCATCATCGCAAGGGTAAAAGGCAAACCTCTGAATAGTTGCAGAGGTTCGTTTATGAGGTCTACTCCGACCATCCAGGCTCCGCAAAGCATGGTTGTAAAAAAGGTCACTATGAAAAGGACAAGGTTAATCCAGGTCTTTTCCTTTGTCTTCTTTTCAGGAGCGACAAGCAAAACGTATTCTCCAAGCTCGTACTTGAGAGTACACCCAAACTCAAACTGATGGAAAGGCGCCCAGAGTTCTCCTTCAACGTTCTCAGCATCGATTATTGGAGTTCCGTAGAAATAGAGGACTTCCCCGGAGTTCTGGACCTCATACACGTCAAATACCCTGACTATGGATGGGTATAAACGCGAAATAGTTTCTTCGGCATTGAATTTTTCATTGCCTTTCTTATGATTTTTTCTTTCCTGGTTCATTTTTGGGGTCACGTCTCTGCAGCTTAAAATTTGATTTTCAGGGTTATCCGTTTTCAGTTTAAAACTTCATGTATCATTTCTCAGTCTTACTGATCCGGTCTTGTTGATTTTACTGATCCGGTATTATTAATTATTTTTCCAATGTAGTGGTTTCCTGTTTGAGAAGTTCAATATATCCTTCGCTTCCGTTCACCAGAACAAGGTCTCCATTCTTTAAAAATTCGTAAGGATTCTTTTCAAGCATATCAACGAGTGGGATTTCGGAAATAATGGCTCCAACTGCCACTATGGGTTCAGTTTCCAGATTTATAATCGCTGCAGGTGCAGCCCCATTTTTTTTCAGTTGATACATTACATAAGAGCCAACTGTAGAGCCTTTCCCGTGAGGAAAAACAAGCACCTTATCTTTAATTGATTTTCCGGCAAGAACGTGCTTTTCTTCAACCACAACTCCGGTTTTAGGGTCAACACTGCCAAGGAAAGAAATGGCGTCTATGGAGAGCAGTACTTCTCCTTTTGCACACCCTCTGGAAATTGTCCTACCTTTAAATTTAATGGGAACCACCTGCCTTTTTTTCCGTCCTGCCAACTGCCTCCTCGATACAGGCTTCCATATTTCCGTATACTGCTTCAGCCCCGCACATTCCAGGCACGTAAGCAAAAGCTTTTCCTGAATTCACCATGACGCAGGAGTAACTGTTAGTGGCTGGAGAGACCACCATGCAGGTATCACAGACAACTTTCGCTCCACTTTTCTCAATGCTCCGAATATAGTCAGGATAGCGTTTTGCAAGTTCCCTTGAGGTGAAAATCCAGCATTCCTTTGAAACTGTTTTTCCTTTCAGGAGTTCAGCTACCTTTTCAAGTTCGGCTGCAGAGCAGTGAGGACAACCGATGGTAATCAATTCCGGCTCTTTGCAGGCTTTTTTCCGGCTCTCATAAACGTATTCAAGCTGATCTCTTTCAATAGTAATTTTCTCTGCAGGTTCCTCAAAATTTAGCCTGCAACTTTCAGGTGTGACCCCATTCACGTGGTAAAGGGCAACTGCTCCTGAGGCTGCCATTGCAGCTCCGAGAGCTTTCAATTCATCTGTTTTTGGAATATCTCTTAGATGAAAAATAGGCACTTTGCTCCCCACAAGTTTACCAGCCACATAACCAAGTGCGCCGTAATCCGATTCCTTCAATAAGCATTCGACATCAATTGAGACCTCTGGCACGCGGTTTTCATCCAGGTGGAACCCATAATTTGCAGTTTTCCCGACAAGCGCTGCAGAAAGGGCTGATGGCCCCCCCTCCCGGTTTGTCCGGGCGCCTATAACGGAATTTGCATAGGAAACAGCTGATGATTCACTCCATGCCAGGTGATCCCCGTAACCAACATCAAAACCCTCAAGGGTATACGGTGTGCACGTGCATTCGCAGCGAATCCCCAACTTTTCGTAGGCATGAATGATTGATTTTTGTTTTTCCGCAAAATCAGGCGAGATCCTGAGCCTTTCCCAGTCTTCCAGGTCCATTCCTGCAGGGTTCAAGATTGCAGGAACCTTAACCTTGCCTTCAAGGTCAGAAATCCATTCAAGACCCGCATCGCCCATGGTTTTGTAGGAGACACCTGCTATCTGGGCGCTTTTGATTGGAATAAGCCTGTCTGCACCGAAAATATTTCCAAGAGTCACCAGGATCTCAATGGACTGCCTTAGAGTCTCTCCGGCTTCTCCATTCAGGATTTGCTCTTCTTCTTTTGTAAGGTACATGAAAATTCACTCTGTAATTACCGTGCTTGAAAGAATTTTATGCCCGACGTGCAGCTTTTTAATTTTTAAAAAGGTTCTGACAAGCTGTCTTTTATTTATTCTTCGGGAATTACTGCCCTTTCGAAATTTTCTTTCTCTACCAGGACCTTTGTAGCATCAATACCCACTTTTGTGGTCGTCCCGTCAGGAGCTCCCCTTGGGTCTAAAGAACTGCCGCGAACATTAGGAATAACAAGAATATCCAGATCCCCTTTTACCCGTGTAGCGATTGCAAACTCAACGTCATTAGGGTCAAAAATGTTTATATCTTCATCCACAACCACTACATGCTTGAGGCTTGTATGGGCTGCAAAGGCTGCCATAATAGCGTTTTTCCCGTCTCCTTCTGTCTGCTTTTCGATCTGGACAACTGCATGGAGATAACAGCATCCTCCTTCTGTCAGCACCACATTTTTTACGGTAGTAACTTCCCCGACAGCCTTGTAGATCCTGGGCTCGTAAGGTATGCCCATCATCAGGAGGTGTTCTGGACCAGCTGGCAGGATCCCGTGGTAGATAGGGTCTTTTCTGTGGATTATTCGACTAATACGGATCACTGGTTCTTTTCTTACCACATCATAGGTTCCGGTAATGTCCACAAAAGGTCCTTCATTAACCTTTTCCACAGGATCAATATAACCCTCAAGCACGATCTCTGCATGAGGAACCTTCACTCCATTTTCACATTCAAAAACTTCTACAGGAAGTCCTCTCAGAGCAGCTGCATATTCAAATTCTTTCCCTACAGGAACCCTTGTCGAGGTCGCGTAAATGATTAGTGGGTCGCAGCCGATCACTATTGCAACAGGTAAAGGTTCGCCATTTTCGGCAGCTTTTTTGTGAAGGAGGTAAGTATGTCTTGGGGGAACCAAACGGGCTGCAAGCTTATCTTTTCCTGCAAGCATAAGGCGGTGAATGGAAGCATTCATTATGCCCCCATATTCTGAAACCACAATTCCTGCAGTTATATAGGGGGCTCCGTCTTTTTCAAAATGAGTAAGGATAGGGAGTTTTGTCAGATCAACCTTATTTTCTACAACTTCCAGGGTAGGAGACTCTGATACTAGCATCACTGTGCCTTTAGGAGAAACTTCAGAAAGCCTCTTTATAATTTCTTCTTTAGGAACTCCTAACAAAGAAGCCAGTTCATCCCTGGACCCAAGAAGATTCATAATAACCTTTGAGCCTGAGACATCATGGAAAAGAACAGGATCTTTTATCGTTTTTGCAATTCTTGAAGCTTCGAATTTCGGCGAAACGGGTTGTGGAATTTCTACCAGTTTTCCGTTTTCTTTTAACTGGTCGATGAAAGCTCTAAAACTCATGGGTATCTGGCTATCAAAAAGCTGTCAGATGATAAAAAGATTATCCGGTTATCGAACGGGAATAGCTCTCGGACTTAATAACCTTTTCAGTAAGTAAACAAAATAGAATGAAACAGGGCTTGTAGAAATTTGGAAGCCCTGTTTGATCTTAAAATCCTATCTTATCTAAAGTTCCGTTAAATCCTGGTATCAGTCCTGTTATTGTTTTCTTCCCTATCTGCCAATTTTCGGATTAACTGAACTTCTTCTGAAATCTCAACATTCATCAAGCATAAAGGCCCTGGGCCTTATGATTTTTTTCTTCTCATACTGGTCGAAGCTGTGGGCTATCCAGCCTGAGACTCTGCCAATTGCAAAGATGGATGTTGCAAGTTGAGGGGGAATATCCATATACATGTAGATAACTGCTGAGTAGAAATCTACGTTCGGGTAGATTGGCTTTCCTTTTTTCTCCACAAGTTCACGAACAACGGTATTTTCTATTACTTCAGCTGTTTCGTACCAGTGCATATCCCCTTTTGCTTCTGCGAGTTGCTTAGAAAGCTGCTTGAATAGCGTGCCTCTGGGGTCATAAGTTTTGTATACTCTGTGTCCGAAGCCCATGATCTTTTCTTTCTTTCCCATTTTTTCGAGGATATACTTCTCTGCATTTTCCGGGCAAGCAATTTCTTGTATCATGGTCATAACTTCTGCCCTTGCCCCTCCGTGCAGGGGACCTTTAAGGGTGCAGAGCCCTGAAACAACAGCAGAGTACAGATCTGCAAGTGTGGAAGCAGTAACTCTTGACGAAAAAGTAGAAGCATTTAGCTCATGTTCAGCACTGAGGATAAAGTCTTTTTCTATGACCTCAGCTTCCAGTTTACTTGGTTTGCTTCCTCTTATCATGTACAGGAAGTTAGCTCCGTGGGAGAGGGATCTGTCAGGGGGTACAGGTTCTTTTCCACTTGCTACTCTGTAATATGCAGCAATGATGGTAGGGATCTTGGCAATTAACCGTATGGATTTTCTCATATTTGCTTCAGTAGAACTGTCGTTAAGGTCCGGATCGAATTGTGATATGAATGAAACAACCGTACGCAGCGCTTCCATAGCGTCAATATTTAACTTGTACATGCGGATAACGTCCATTACCTCCCTGTTGATTTCACGCTCCCCTTGCAGGCGGGCTGAGTATTCGGCAAGTTCCTTATCTCCTGGGAGTTCCCCTTGAATAAGCAGATAGGAAACTGCATCATAGGATAGGTCAACCAGCTGGTTGATATCTATTTCTCTATATTTCAGAATGCCCTCCAACCCGTCTATGAAACATATATTTTTACTCATTTTCTACCTCGCAGTTATGGCTAGAGGATTTTTCAAAAAACTTTGAAATTTGGGGGATCCTCTGATTATACGTGAAAGATTTAACACGAAGGGCCTTTAGGACCCAAAAATAAGACGACAATGCATTTCTATTATTGTTGAATAAGTATATTAAACTTGTTGAAATTGTATCTTTAAATCTCTATAATTATTTTTCCCATTTTGTGGGTTTCAGGCTTTAAACAATTTAGTTATATTAAATATGATATATAATATTCTCTGGATGCCTATTCTTCGAAATACCTGTATTGACTAAAATAATCCCTCATTTAGAGTAAAAAAGGTTCCAATAAAGAAGAAGCTTCATCTAAGCTTGCGGAACCTTTTACAAAGACACTTCCATACAATTATGGCATTGATAACCTCTTACTTTTTCTTCACCGAATCCCGCAGGAACTTATGCAAAATCCCGCCGTTCAGATAGTACTCTATTTCCACAGCAGAATCAAGTCTCAATATTACCTGGAATTGAATTTCGTCCCCGTTTTCGTCCTTTGCCCTTACGAAAAGTTCCCCATGGGGCTCCATGTTTTCAATGCCCAGGATATCATAGCTTTCCTTTCCTGTGAGACCAAGGGTATCTGCATTTTCTCCCTCTTTAAACTGCAGTGGAAGAACTCCCATGCCAACAAGGTTGCTTCTGTGGATGCGTTCGAAGGACTCGGCAATCACTGCCTTTACTCCGAGGAGGAATGTGCCTTTAGCTGCCCAGTCTCTTGAACTGCCTGTCCCATACTCCTTTCCTGCAATTACCATCAGGGGAATATTATTTTCCTCATAAAGCATAGCTGCATCATAGATCGAGATCCCTCCACAGGATTCCTCTGGAAAGTCCTCTTTCCGGGGATGATATACCGTCCAGCCTCCTTCCCGGGATACGAGCCTGTTCCTGAGCCGAATATTCCCAAAGGTTCCGCGCATCATCACCTCATGGTTACCCCTGCGGGATCCATAGGAATTGAAGTCTTCAGGATTCACACCCCATGATATCAGATACTTGCCTGCAGGACTATCTGATGGGACATCCCCTGCAGGAGATATATGGTCCGTAGTAATACTATCCCCGAAAAGAGCCAGGACTCTTGCATTTCTTATATCTTCTGGCAAAGGGGAAACAAGCGGAAAATCCACAAAATAGGGTGGTTCCTGAATATAGGTGGACATGGGGTTCCAATCATAGAGAGTACCGGTCGGAGCTTCCAGCTCTTTCCAGAGCTCTGGGCCTTCCAGAACACCGGAATACTCCTTTTCAAACATTGAAGGTTTGATACTGCTCTTTTCAGCAGTCCTGATCTCCTCCTCTGCAGGCCAGATATCCTTAAGATAGACAGGACTGCCGTTGACGTCATAAGCAAGGGGATCAGTTTCCAGATTAATGTTCACGGTACCTGCGATTGCATAGGCAACCACATGAGGAGGAGAAGCAAGATAGTTTGCTCTGACAAGCGGATTGATCCTTCCTTCGAAGTTCCGATTTCCGCTGAGCACGGCTGCAACAGTAAGGTCGTTTTCTTCAATTTCCTTTGAAACGTGTTCAGGTAGAGGTCCACTGTTCCCTATACAGGTCGTGCAGCCATAGCCAACCTGATAGAAGCCCAGGGCTTCGAGATAAGACAGCAGGCCTGCAGCTCTCAGATATTCCGTAGCTACTCTTGAACCCGGAGAGAGACTTGTTTTTACATAGGGCTTAGATCTCAGGCCCTTTTCTACAGCCTTTTTTGCAAGCAGCCCGGCTCCAATGAGAACTGAAGGGTTTGAGGTGTTGGTACAGGAGGTAATGGCTGCAATCACTACAGAACCATGTGTGACCCTGGAGGTCTTTTCCGGAGATTTTATTTTCTTTGCCTCTTCTTCACTCAGAGACCCGGATTCACCTACAGGTGTTCCTCCTTCTCCTATCCAGCGCTGGTAAGCAGGGTCACTGGAAAGATCAATTCCAGTTTTTGTCTTCCGAATAAAGGTCTGATGCATCATTTCGCGGTAGTTTTCAGGCACTTCACTTAAAAAGAGCTGGTCTTGAGGGCGTCTCGGGCCTGCAATGCAGGGCTTTACCGTGCTCATATCAAGTTCCAGGGTACTGCTGAAGATAGGCTCAGGCTTATGGGTCGAATAGAGAAGATCCTGAGCTTCAAGATACTTTTTCACAAGGTCAACCTGCTCTTCGCTCCTGCCTGTCCTCTTCAAATAGTTTAAGGTCTCGATATCAGGTGGGAAAATTCCAAGGGTCGCTCCATATTCTGGAGCCATATTGGAGACTGTAGCTCTGTCCGGAAGGCTCAGAGAGCTTAAGCCTGGCCCATAGAATTCCACAAATTTGCCGACAACTCCCTCTTCTCTGAGACTCTTTGTGATTGTGAGGACAAGATCTGTAGCAGTAACGCCTGGCGCCAGTTTTCCATAGAGTTTGAAACCAACAACCTCAGGAACAGGCATATAATAAGGTTGCCCGAGCATTACTGCTTCGGCTTCTATACCTCCTACACCCCAGCCGAGAACCCCAATCCCGTTGATCATTGTGGTATGTGAGTCAGTTCCTACAAGAGTATCAGGAAATGCAGACAATTCTCCGTTCTTCTCATAGAGATGCACGAGTGGAGTCAGGTATTCCAGGTTCACCTGATGGATGATCCCTCTACCTGGAGGCACAACCCTGAAGTTGTCAAAAGCTTTCTGGGCCCAGCGGAGGACGGAGTATCTTTCCCCATTGCGTTCAAACTCTTTTTTCTCGTTTTCCTCAAGAGCATATGATGTGCCGTAGAAGTCAACCTGAATCGAATGGTCAATGACCAGATCTGCAGGGATGACAGGATTGATTTTAGCAGGCTCGCCTCCAAGGCGCTGCATTGCCGAGCGGAGGGCTGCAAGGTCTACCACAGCGGGGACACCTGTAAAGTCCTGCATAATTACCCTTGAGGGAATGAAAGGAATATCTCTCTCACTTATATTATCAGGATTCCAGCGAGCAAGGGCCTCAATATCCTCGGCAGTTATTATTTGTTTTTCAGTATCCGCATGCCTGAGCAGAGATTCAAGCAGGATTCTTATGGAGTAGGGAAGTAGGGAAATCCCTTCAAAGCCCTTTTCTTCCAGTTTGCCCAATCTGTAAATCGTAGCTTTTCCGGCAGCTGTTTCTATAGTGTCTCTTACTCCAAACGGGTCCAGACCTTCTCTCATTTATTTCTTACCTCCAGCAAAAATCTGAAATTTAAACTATGATATTATATGACTTTCTCTTATCCTATGAAAGCTCAATCTTGTCTTTACATTATTTTATTCCTTCTTTATTCCTTCGGGCTTACGATTTCCTCTTTTTAGAGGCGGAATCTAAACGTACTTAACAGTTTTTCCTCTACTTACCCCTGCAATCCCATAAATTACGCTTTAACTAAATTATATATCCCTCACTATAATAATGTTAATTAATATAATAACGTTGATCAATATAATAATGATGATTTTTTGCTCTCCGCACCTGAAAGATCCTGGTTCTGAAATCTTTTTTCTCTTTATTCTCTTTAATCATTATCCGGTCGTGTACACGTTTATTGATCAATTCCGAAAAAGCGAGTACATTTCCTGTATTTGAGGGAAATGTAGAGAGATTCTTGTGTTTACGGTTTTCAATAACTCACACCCACGACACATTATCCTTTTACTACTACAGCAGGAATATTGACAAAAAAGAAAGGAAGAAAATTAAAAACGGATAATTAAAGGAAGGTGAATTTAAAAAAGTTTCAAAACCTCGACATAACTACTGTTCCCTGTTTTAGGGACCAAATTAAAGTTCCAGACTTCTATCCTGTCCTGGATGCCTTAAATAAAAGGAAAAAATAATAGGGCTGCTTATTTCTCAGCAGCTCCGATCGTAATGGAATATTCAAAGTTCTCAGTGTTTTTGGGAAGGATTGAAAGCGTCCATTTTCCTGTAGCTCCCGGGACTGTGTAGGTTTCTACAAAGGTTGTAGTTCCACCCTGGTAACTTCCCTGGTTATAAGTTTCCATATTGCCCGCCATTTTTGAGGATACATCGAGAAGAGGGCGCGGCTGCGGGTATGTATCATCTACTATGTTTATCGAGCCGGTGCTTTTCGTGTTTATAAGGGTAGGTGTTACCTTATTTCCTGAAGGATCTTTCAGGTTCACTTTAAAGGAAGGAGTAAGATCCCGGTTTCCTCCGCTTGTGTACATGCCGTACCCATACTGATAGGCTGTAATCCCTATGGTGATAGGACCGTCTGTCCTGGCTTCAAAGCTCGTTTCGTAAGGCTCTTTAAGAACCGGAAGAATGCGGAAACTCAGGGGTACTGTCCCTCCGTTGCTAATTCCTGGATCATTAATATGCAGGTCAAGGCTGCCACTGTAGCTTCCCTTTGCATTGCCCGGAACCGCAAGTTTCAGCTTTACGACATCTGTCTGCCCTGCTTTTATTTTTTCAGGGGCTTCCACAGTTATCGCCTCTTTTCCGAAAGCCTGTGCCGGTCCGGTTGAGGGAGACATAATTGAGGAAGACACAGTTGAGTCGGATACAGTTGAGTCAGACACTGTTGGAGAAGACACAGTTGAGTCAGACACTGTTGGAGAAGACACAGTTGAGTCAGACACTGTTGGAGAAGACACAGCTGGAGAAGACACAGTTGAGGAAGGCACAGTTGGAGGAGACACAGTTGAGGAAGCTGCACTCCCATAGTAGATAATGCCCCCTCCTTCAGTAAGCTCAGGGGAGATTGCAATATCTTGATTGCCTGTATTCTTGAGTTTTACCTCATAAGTATAGCTTTTCCCGGCTTCCACCAGGTCATTAACATAAGGAGTAAGGATCTGGACTGTCGGCGGAATCCATACCTGTACGTTCAGCTGCATTGTACCCGGAAAGCTTTGATAATAACCAGCTACATCTCCTTCAGGCACTTTTTCCGTAAAGGCTATGAGTACAGCATAGCTCCCAACATTCGCATCTTTTGGTATGCTCACCTTTACCTCAAACTCTTCTTTCTCTCCAGGTTTCAGAGCTTTTTCGGAGGGATTTATGCTGATCCAGCTCTCGTTTACGAAATTTTCGGTATAAGGAGTGATTAAAGTTCTTGGTTTCAACTCAATCGTTTTGTTGTCGTTGTTTTCAACGGTCACAGTAAAGTTTTCACTGTCTCCAGGTTTCATTTGCAGATACTTATAAGCCGGATCAACTTTGATTTTATCAAATTCAGGGAAATAACTTCCAGCAGACGTTCCAGCTACTGGAAGAGAGCCTGCCCCGACTTTTGCCTGTACGGCTGCTGCTTCCTTTGCAGGCACAGCCGTATTTTCGACCCCCGCTCCTGCACAGACAATCGAAATTACTGATAGGGCAATGAGCCCGCATATGATTCCTTTTAACACCTTTGTATTATGTATACTCATACTTTTTACCTCGCTCATTATTTATTAAGGCATAAAACTTATAAAAGAGTTGCTTAAGCTGCGAATCTATTTGCAGTTATTTTTGAGAAATAAGGGATTTAGAGTCGAAGTTACGTTTTTATTCTCATTGTAGAAGCTTATATCTTAAAAAAAGACTAATTTAGATCTATTTTGAAAAAAGGTTTGATTTCTCAGTGTGAAAGTTTAGACTTTGTAGTGAAAAGGTAGACAGAAAGAGATATCAAATTTCAGGGTTAAACTCTTATTAAGAAGTTAACAATTCATGTGTATCTGCAAGTTGATACTTAAGTTATCTAAGGCTAGAAATTTTCCAGTACAAATAACACATTTTTTTCAGAAAGGGGCGATTTTCTTGCTTAAAAGCAAAAAGGGAGTATTTGAAAGACTTTCGAATGCAGGTTTCAGGATAGGAAGAAAATCTGAATCCAGGAAGATTTCATCACGTGATTCCATTCTTGGATCCTGTCCTGTAATAGATGCTGATTTTGTTGAGGTAGGGAAAGATTCTCCTCCAAATCCAGGTTTCTCTTCTGAACCGAACTCTGAGTCAATTGATTCCGAACTGCTTGAAAAACTCAAAGAGTACCTTAAAATGAGGTCTCAGGAGGAAATCTCCGAGATATTTGAAGAAATTCATAGAATTCTGGAAAGCCGAACTTCTAAAGGCGAATTCAATAACATCCGGGGAAAAGAAACCCCCTATAATGAAAAAGTGAAAATAAGAGAAACCCTCAAAAGTGTTTATAGAATTTGTTCGGAGACTGCTTCTTTTGGAAAGAGGCGAATAATAAATATCTCAAAAGTTGCTTCCTCAAAAGCCTCATCACTAGCGTCCGGTGGAAAAGAATCGATAAAGGTCTCCTCGAAAATACTCAATGATAAATGGAGTAATTTAAGTCCAGGGGACCGTAAAATCATTTCCGAACTGATAATTACAGTGATTGAAATTGGGCTGCTCAAAAACTCTACCAGAGGTAAACAAGCAACGTTTGCTATTCTGTCAAGTATATCCAGACGTCAAACTCCAGGTAAAAAAGACCTGGAAGAGTTTGTAGAAGGTTTGCAGAAACTCTTCAAGCGCGGGCGTTAAAACCTGACAATCCTGCTTATCGCCTTCACAAAGCTCGCCGGGCTTTCTCTGACTTCCCAGTTTCCGGCGTCTCTGATGATATATATGTGGTCAGAAACCTGTTCTAGCCCGCCAGCATCAGAGTTTCCTATTATGAGAGAGAAGATTCTGGCTTTCCTTTCGGTTTTTATTTCTTTCCATTCCCTGATAAGGGGGATTTCGGAAAGTTCGGAAACCCCATCGGTGAGGAAAAGGATATCTGCTCCTTCAAAGGCTTTTTCTCCTTTCATCGTCTTCAGACCTGCGTGGAGGGCGGTGTTGAAATCGGTACCGCCGCCGAAAGTATATTTGAGAAATTCCAGAAACTCCTGACCCATACGCTTTTTATCCGTAAGCTCAATTTCAAAGGTTTGCCACTTTGAGGAGAAGAGAATTACTTTAACGTCCCTGCCTTCTTTCAGCATCCTTTTTGTAATCGCCAGCAGCACGGCTTTTGCCGTGATTTCAGGACTCCCACGCATAGAGACCGATGTGTCAACCAGGGCAATTACAGGTCCTTTTCTTTTCTTTCCTGCAGCGTCCGAGTTCCAGTTCTTTCCTCTGAGCTGGTATGTCAGGAGTTTTCCTTCAAGCATATCAGCATAGAATTTGAGCTTTAGAATGGGATTTTTCAGCTTCACGGCTTCTATGGGAAGCAATGTCTGAATATCTCCTGAAAAGGTAACTGTATGCACCTCACTTTTGCTGTAAGGCGATAGATTCAACTTTTTTGAGCCGTACTCAAGTTCAATTCTTCCAACCAATTCAACAATTTCGCGAAGATCAGAGTTATTTCTGAGAACTGCAGCATATTTTTCCAGATTTCCGAAATATTCCCTATGCAGAGACCGCAATGAATAATCCCACATTCTGCCCGGAAAGAGCATTGAAAGGATTTCTAGCATCTCAAGGTTCTCTTCGAGGATAGGAATAAGCTCTCCAATTTTTGCAGCTATCTTTTCTCCTACGGTAGAATCCAGTGTCTCTCCAGCCTTTTCGCTGAACATAAATTCCCGGGTCATTGAGGCAAGCTTTTCGGAGCCTGCCATTTTTTCTGACTGCTGGTCTGGATTTTCCCGGGTCTCGTAATCAGGGTCTTTCAGGAAATTTTCCTGGTTTTTCAGGTTATTTTCCTGATCTTTTTCTTCAGTTCTCTGCTTTTCCCAGGCTGCATCTGGTTTTTCCTGCCGCTCGGTTTTTTCCTTCATCCCCTGTAACCCTTTCTCCTCCCACGCCTGTAATCTTTTCTTTTCCCAAATAGCATACGTTTCATTAATTAGTTTTTTCAGGGCTGTCAGGGTTTTTTCCAGGTTCTTAGGGAACTTTTTTGAAAACTCGGATTCGATTTTTTCGCAGTCATCTAGCAGTGAAAAGAGTTCGTCAAGCAGGGATCTCAGGATAAATACTCCTGCCATGCTGTTGGTTCCGGCTAGAGTTTTTATCTCTGTCCATCCTTCTAAATTCCTTATATTCAAAAAGAGAGGGTAAAAAACTCCAAATTTACCCATGAACAGTTTCTCATCCTTTATTTCGTATTCTTTCCCTGAAAAAAGCTCATAAATAAAAATTCCTGCAATTTCTTCCCTGAGTTGCCTTGGCATCTTTCGCGGAGTCGCCAGAACTTCTCTCAGTTCAACGTTCAATATTGTGGAGGGATTGAAGGCATGGTCGAATGGTAAAGCTGAGCCTGATCCGGATATATCTTCAAAATTTTCCTTCCAGTTTTTTAATTCCTGCATATCTTTCCTTTTCCAGAGTTTTTCTTAAAAGTCTTCGAGGTACTTTTTGTCTCTTTCGGGGTTTCCCAATTCAGGTTTTTCTATATTCTTTTCACAGGAATCTTCTTCTCTTTCTGTTTCAGGCTACCTCTCCTGCTTTTTCAAATGATACATCAAATACCTTAGGTTTCTCAAGCAGGAGACGTATTTCGTTCAGATAGTTTGCGATCTCGTATGTATCTGTGTTTTTAGAGCGGTATTTTATTAGAATTTCCTGAGTATCCTGTTCCGAAACCCAGATATTCTCCCTCAAGGTCTTCTCAAGAGCCTTTTCTTCTTCCTGAATCTGTCTTTTGAAGTAGTTCAGCCTTTCTTCCAGATGTTTGTACTCTTTTTCATAGAGTTTCTTATCTCCGTAGTCGAGGCTGATCTTGAATTCAAATCCGTATTTCCTGCGGAACAGTTCTGCTACGGATTCAAAGCTCTGGGAACTGTTGAGATTGCTGTAATCAAGTCCAATAATGTAAGTATGGTTTGGGAATTCGGTATGGTGTTTCAGGAAATCGAGGGTGTTGTCAAATGTTAGACTCTTCGGAGGTTTTATTCCGGAAAACCTTGAACTTCTCATGCCATCTGTTGTTTTCTTTTCTTCTGCATAACACTTATTACATGCTACAAGATCCGGAAGTTCATTTTGCAGGCATCTGTAAATGGAATTTTTCAGATCAAAAACATCCAGTTTCAGTTTTCCGGTATCTGTGCCTCCTGAAACAACCCTATCCAGAATAAGTTTCCTGATAGTTTCCTTCTGTTCTGGCACGTCCCAGAGCACATGCTGGAGCAGAACAACAGTCATCCTGTTTACGCTGGAATGCCCATTTACGGCTGACGCGACCCTGAGCACGTTTACGATCTTCTTCCAGCGCCTGTCCGAGACGAAAATATTGGAGTTTTTAAGTTCTCTCCTGAGCCCTTTTACGATTGTCCGGACCTCAGGATCAACCGGAAGATTTCTTGCTCTCTCCTGGATTTCCCTCATTTCCTCTATATTTAGTTTAGTTGAAGGCACGAAGTCTTCAGTGTTTTCGAAGATCAGTCTTTCAAGGTTTTCTTCGTGCTGGATATAGTCAACTCTGAACCTGAAAAGAAAGCGGTCATAGAGGGCTTCGAGACCTTCGTCTTCCTCAGGCAGCTCATTGGAAGCTCCAAAAACGGAAAATAGGGGCACATCCATAACCTCCTTTCCATTATGGTACTTCCTTTCGTTCAGAACAGTTAGCAGGCTATTTAATATCGAACTATTCGCCTTGAAAATCTCATCCAGAAGGGCGATATGGGCAGTTGGAAGGTAGCCCTCTACTCGTCTGCTAAACTCATCCCTCTCAAGCGCCTTTAGAGAAAGCGGTCCAAACACTTCTTCTGGCGTGGAAAAACGAGTCAAAAGGTAATGGAAAAAATTCCCACCCTCGATAGTCTCGCAGATTTTGTTTGCAAGCAGGGTTTTTGCAGTTCCAGGCGGGCCCAGCAAGAGGACATGTTCTCCCGAGAGGAGTGCAAGGAGAGATCCATTGATTTCGGCATCGCGTTCTTTAAAGTAAGTTGAGAATTCCTGTTTGATATTGATAATAGTATTTTTTAAATCCGAGACTTTCATAAATTCCAAAACCTTTATTAACTTCTCTTTTAGAGCATTTCATCTATAATACGCGAAAAGGTCGTGCAATAATCAGTTGCAATAGCCGGTTAAAATGATATTAAAAATGAACTATCCATTTTTATGGGCCTTGCCTTAATTAATTTTTCCAAAAAAAATTCCTATTCTTATCACTAATAGATCTTTGTTTATAACCTCTTCATATTGATATACTTTTCTACCTTAAAAACCAGGTCTGGAGTAACTTCATTTTCAGTTTTGAACGTAAATATTTACACTTAGAGCCTATCCGAAGAGGTTATGCATTAAGAGGTCAATCACTATTGGAATAGTTTGAACTTATTGAGATAACAACTTTTTTGGAGATTAACCGATACAATCAATATTCTGAAAGAAATAAATATTCTGGAGGATTACATGAATAATTTCGAGCGTGAAAAATACAGCCGGCAGATCCTTCTTTTTGGAGAAGATGGACAGGAAAAGCTGAAGAATGCGAAAGTATTGGTTGCCGGTGCAGGCGGGCTCGGAAGTCCTATTTCCACATATCTTGCAATTGCTGGAGTCGGAAAATTAATTCTTGCAGATTTTGATTCAGTGGATCTCAGCAATCTGAACAGACAGTTTCTTCATCACGAAAAGGACATTGGAAGATCCAAGGTAGAATCAGCCAAAGAAAAGCTTCTTTCTATGAATCCCGGAATTGAGGTTGAAACAATCGGAGAAATGCTTACCGAATCAAACATCGAATCTCTGATTCCTGAATGCGACATTATAGTCGATGCCCTGGATAACCTCGAAACAAGACATATACTTAACAGGCTTGCCATAAAAAGGAGAATTCCTTTAATTCATGGAGCAGTTACAGGGTATGATGGTCAGGTGACAACAATAATTCCCGGAAAAACTCCATGTTTTTACTGTATTTTTCCGCGCCTTTCCAGAAAGGAAGTTTTTCCGGTACTTGGAACAACTCCAGGAATTATCGGTTCTATTCAGGCAAATGAAGCAATCAAATTCCTGACAGGAAAGGGAAAACTTCTGGAAGGCCGTCTTCTGTTCTGGAATGGGCTTTCAGGAAGTTTCAGCGAAATTTCACTCTCAAAATTAAACAATTGCCCTGTTTGCGGATCTCTTAATGAAATAAATGACATTAAATGAGATTTCTACCCTTTTCCAGGAAATTTAAACCTTTATTTCAATTTCTTGCCCGCTGATCAATTTTTATATATGTTCAGTAATAATATCTTATAAGATATGTTATACGAGGAGATTTCGTGAAAAGGAAGGCCCGGCTAATTGAGGATAAAGGCAGTGATAGGCAAGACAACTCAGGCTTATGGTCTCAGGAATTTCATGATCTTAATTCCTCTGCACCTTATTTCTGTTATGCTTCTGTCCCAAACGTCCCTTATTTTGATTTTCGAATATATCGAGAGTCCAGGATAAAGTCACTGATAAAGGCGCAAAGTAAGGATATGTACCGGCTGCTTGAGAAGGTTAATTTTGATGGAAAATACTACAGAGTAAAGTGTGTAGATTCCGGGGAATGGGAATACTGCTGGGATCTAGCAGTCAAAATTCAGTTTTTCGGGAAAATTCAGGGGATGGTTCTTTATCCCAAACGTCTGGTTTCACAGAAAGAAAAAAGGGTTGTTTACAGGTCCGTAATTCTGGTTAATCCCTACCAACTCTGGGATGAAACTCTTGTAAATAGATTCTGGAATTTGCAGGAGAGAGTTGAATTCCTGATAGCCAGCATTCTTTTTCATGAATGTATTCATGTTATGATCTCGCTTGGAGATACCCTGCCTTCAGGTTTCAGAAATACGGATATTTTTCTTGAGTTCAGAAAAATGCTTAAGGCCTCAAGTTCGAAAAATGTGTGTACTGAGTTTCGTGACGTGCAATTCTATCTTCGGAATCTTGTCTTTTTTGGAGCTTCAGGTTCGGAAAGTGAAGGAAAACTGCTCGAAAGGGTTCAGGAGATATACGAATTCCTTATTAATGAAAAATACAGTAACCAGAAAACTGGAAAAGTTTTCAATTTTTCTTCGAACAACGAAAAAATAGCTAGAAAATACGCATGGATGGCAGCTGTCAAAGCCGGGGGAAACGTTCGGGTTAGCAAGAGTGTATGGCAGGTGGAAGTCCGCAGGCTCAGGATAGCACTGAGGGGACTCTATAATGGGATTGATATGCAAATGGATGACAATTGAACCGGATAATCTTCTTAATTTTGTCCAGATTTCTTCTTAGGTTTTTTCCTTATTTTTTCAGTAGATCCAATCCTTATCTAATCTCATTTACTCGATCTCTGCCTGCAATCTTCCTTTCTGCATCTCATTTTTTAGAGTTGACCTTATTTTCCAGGATCTTTGTAATGTCCGCTATATCGGGAAGTTCATGAATTAAATATATTTTAAAAGAATATTACATTCGGTCGTCCATCATTATATCTGACCTTCCGCAGATGTCTGTTAAATTTGTCTATTTTCCTTATTAATATATAAATATTAAAAATACCGTATCTTGA
>MDTP02000082.1 GCA_001714685.2 Methanosarcina sp. Ant1
CAAGGGTCACAGATTCAGTGGCTAGATTTTTGCAATCTAATTTTTATTCGGCTCAATTTGTTCATTTTTTTCTGTTATAGTGAACCTTATAGTGAATTCAGTCCCATTATTCCTATTCAGTTCAAGTTCACCCCCTAACTGATCTACCAGGATCGCCACGAGCTGTAAGCCGAGAGAGCCGGAATCTTCCGAATTAAAATCCTCAGGAATACCAATCCCGTTATCCAAAACTGTTAAAGTAAAATTAGTGCCATTATAACCATCTTTTTTGCTTCTCTGTCCCTTGTTTGCGCATTCTTCCCCAAAAAGTTTGATTTGAATCAACCCTTTATCTCTGCCGGCAAATGCATATTTGAGGGAGTTTGAAACAAGTTCGTTAATAATTATGCCCAATGGAACTGCAATATCCATGTCAAAGAAAATGTCTTCTTTCAACTCAATATTCAAGCAGGTATTGACATTTCCAAGCTTGTAAGTCTGGAAAAGATTATTTACAAGCCTCTTTAAGTATAATGAAAAGTTCAGTGTATCAGTTCCTCTGCCTTCGTGCAGTTCCTCATGGATCAGGGCAATCGACATTACTCTATCCTGACTTTCCCTGAAAGCTTTAAGAACTTCCGCTTCCTCAACGCATTCTCTGTTCCTGAACTTTTCAGACTGAAGGTCTAGTAATGATGAAATTACCTGTAGATTATTCTTGATTCTATGGTGAATTTCCTTCTGACGAACAATTTGGATATTCGCTAGACTTTTTTCACTTTCTTTCAACGAATTATATGCTTTCTCAAGTTCGGCTGTACGCTCTTTAACTTTCTCTTCTAAAGTATCATGTGCTTTTTTAAGGGCTTCTTCGGCATGCTTACGCTCGGTGACATCCAGAGCAGTGAACGTTATTTCTCCAGACAGATCGCCAGGGATGATGGGTGACGAGCTCAGGAGGATATCAACAACGGAGCTGTCCTTGCGCTGCCAGTGGGTCTCCACGTAGCCCGTATCGCGCTCCGTAATCATGCCATACTTGACCAAGCCCGCACGTTCATACTCCTCCGCTGTCGGATACAGCATCAGAGCGCTCTTGCCCAGCAGCTCCTCCCTCGAGTAGCCCGTCATCTCGCAGAGCCGCTCATTAGCTTCCTTGATCATGCGGTCGACTACGACACCAATGCCGACGGGGGAGCTTCGGAAGATACTTTCGACCCTCGCCTTGCTCTCCCGCAAAGCCTCCTCAGCCCTCTTGCGGTCGGTGATGTCAGTAAACATGCCTACTGAACCTTCAAATTTACCAGCACCATCAAAAAATCCTTTCGCACTCACAGATGCCCATAAGGATGATCCGTCTTTACGGATTAATTTAAGCTCATAAACCTCATCTGTACCCTGCTTCCTATTAGCTAGTTTTATTTGAAAAATGTCCTTATCTTCTTCATATGCAAAGTCCCAAATGAACCTACCAATCATCTCTTCTGATTTATATCCCAACATCTCAGCCATTTTTTCATTAACGTAGGTGGTTTCAGATACTGAATTAAATATCCAAATACCTTCAATTGATGTCTCTACAATATTTCGATACTTATTCTCGCTCTCTCGAAGTTTTCCTTCAAGCTCTTTCTGATCACTTATATCAAATCCAGAGATGTTTACGCATTCTTGTTCGGGTAAGGGATGAAACACAACCAAGTATACTCTTTTTCCCACTTTAACTTCCATTTTTTCCGGGCTATTCTGGAAAATTACCCTTTGCACAATATCTCCGATACTCGAAGGCAGTTTTTCACCTACTTCCACACCCCACTCATGCAATAAGGGATCATCCGCTTTATTTGAGTAAAGAACAGTCCCATCCTTTGCTACACTGAGAACGGGGTTTGGGTTCGTTGCCGAAGAATGCTCTATTTTAGTTTTCATTATCCCCTCCAGGCTCCTCTTCTTTAATGGGAAATTTATCAGAGCTAATTTTTCGTTAATTAATACAGGATTCGGTTAATTAATCATATATTTACTCTTTACTTATAGGAATCATAGTTAAGTTCGTGATTTAATAAACAGGTAATATCTTCAGACAAAGCAAGTGATGAAAAATAGAAAATTTGTCATGAAATTTTAATTGGGACGACCGGAGTGTCAACTTAGAGCCTATCCGAAATGTTCTGCTGCTCTGGATGTTATCAATGCACATGCTAAATGTAGCAAAGCAAGGTAATTCTCAATTTTCTTTTCCCATTTAATAAGCAGCCTTCTGAACCTATTCAACCAGGAATGCGCCCTTTCTACGACTTTCATTCTTGCTTATGTTTTCTTCTCCACGTCTCGGAATGTGAGCGGTAGACCGGATAATTACCTTAAGGAAGGACGAAAATATAATTTCGAGTATTTCAGTTACCGATATTGTCTTTGATTATTATTTGGATCAATGAAATAATAGAGCTATTCCCAAAGTGAAAACTTGAAGTTATTTTTTAACTATTCCTAAAGAGTGGAATTTCAAGGATGAAAGATTTACTAAGAACGACTAATAAAATAGACAACATGACAAATGAAGAAGGCGAAAAGAAATACGGTAAACCAATAGACTACGACATAAACGGAAATGTGATGTACGAAAATCCAGAGTATGGGAAAAAGAAAGCAAATCGTATACATGACTTCATATTCGGAAGAAAATTGTTGACCAAATGAGATACAATTATGTCACAAAGAGCCTATCCGAAAAGTGTTGTGACCTACTGTAGCTTATAATAAGCAATATAACCGGAAAGGATAATCGATATGAACAGTTTAATTTTCGTTTTTATTGAGATTATCAGGACGGCAAAGTACCAGCTCTGAACTTCAAAACTTCGCAAGTTTCATCGTTTTACAAATTTCTCTTTTTCCTGCATTTCTTGATATTTTTGCTCCTTCAGCAGTTGTCGCAAAGTAGGTGGTGGGCATTTATCGATGATTTGATCTTTATCCATACATATAATAGGCGTCTATTCTATTAATAGACGAACTTTTTATAATAGACGAACTTTTTATCTCTTCTAAAAAATAAATTTTATACATTCATATCATTCATTCTGAATTGTTTTTTCACTCTACTTCTCGTTTTCTTAATTTGTTCTTTTGCTGATCTCTCATTAGGGTACTCTTTTGTTGGATATTTCCATTTAGAGCCTATCCGAAAAGTCAGTAATGCATATTGTAAAGTTACAATCAGTCTATAATATCGGTATTCTTTCCGGTTTTGCATATTGCGTATTGAAACAGTTACAACAGGCAACCACTTTTCGGATAGGCTCTTCTCTTATTTTATTGTGTTTTAGTTGTTTTGAAAAAGAGACTGAAGAATAGTATCAGTTGGTTATTTTACAGCCATGAAACTATTAATTGTCAGGTTGACGCTATGATATCCCTGCAAAGCCTTCTACTCAATCCCGGGAAAATCATTAAAAAAGTGATTGGCCGTCTTTCCTTTTTAGCTAATCTGTTTTATCATTAAAAAAGTGATTGGCTGTCTTTCCTTTTTAGCTAATCTGTTTTGGTAGTCGTTTTTCGCGGTACTTGATTTCAGCGATACTAAGACAGCCACATTATTATATATTTTTAAACTTTATTAAGATGACCCCTAGAAGCTGCCCTTCGTTTTTAAGGAAGAGTCATTCATTCGTCACCAACATGCTAACTGGCTTAGAGCCTATTCGAAGAGTGTTGTGACATAGTGCAACTTTTGTAATAGAAAATATTCAAAATATGAAGGGATCTCGGTATTATAGATCTATTGCAGCTTTTCAACATCCAATTATTGACTTTTCGGATAGGCTCTAAGAAGAACTGCATTTGTTACCATTTTATAGGTCTTCTATCTCCCTAAGATTGCCTTAATCTTCAAGACTTGAAGTGTAAACCGTTTTCTGCTGCCAGGTACTCATCCTACATGCTTCCCAGAACATCAAGCCATTTCAATTCTTTAAAAATATGTTCTGCCGTTAAGCGAAAAGGATATTCTGAGGGAGAAAGGAAAGCTTATAGCTGCGACCTGCATTTACAAAGTGCTGATAAGTGTAAAAGAAATTCGAAAAAAGTAATATTGCTTTTTGCTTATAACTATTAAATCTTTTTAAGTGGACCGGTCGGGAATTGAACCCGAGGCCTCTACCATGCCAAGGTAGCGATCTACCCCTGATCTACCGGCCCATATTAGTCTTTGCTTGTCAGCACTCCCTCATACACTCAGTATCGTATATAAAACTGTCGCCATGAAGGCTCAGCATCCTGTAAATAAATTTTCGGACTTATAAAACTTAGAAGATTCAAGCAAAAGTTATAAGTAGTAAATCGAGTATTAAAAGTGTTGTCGGTTTAAGGTGCTTTCTCGAAAAAAGCCTTTCAACTTCGATAATTCTAAAAAAAATAACATATGGGCCCGTAGCTTAGCCTGGTGGAGCGCACGGCTGATAACCGTGAGGTCCTGCGTTCGAATCGCAGCGGGCCCACCATCCATATAATTTAATACTCTCTTTTCGAGAACTCTCAAGTTTTATACAATCGCATTTACCCTTCATTTCGGGCCCGTAGCTTAGCCTGGTGGAGCGCACGGCTGATAACCGTGAGGTCCTGCGTTCGAATCGCAGCGGGCCCACCATATTTTCTTTGAATCATTATTTTTCCCTTATTTATCTTTATACTGGTTTTCAATTTCTTTTTCTGCTTTGTCCACTTTTTCTACCTTTTTAGCTTCGCTTTATCTATTTTAAGACATTATGGATTTTAAAGAGCCTATGATGAAATTTTTAATAGAATTTCTCACAGATTTAGGATTATTTCATTATTAAGGGGCCTTTGATTATTAAAAAGGAGAATGAATAAAATATCCTAATAACGGATAAATTCTTTTCAAAGTCTCAAAGTAATTTGAGTGTTTAGAATATAGTTAGACTAATCACATTAGAGATTTTAAAAGCACCTTAAATGGTCTTAAAATAAGGGTTACCCGTAGGATATCTGCATTTTACCTAAAATATAGCTTTTTTGTGCTTGCGTCTGAATTAAGACTAAAGGTTTTTGTCTTTTTGATAACCTGCCGTCTTGGTTAAAGTGTTTTTGTCCCGGCGGATCCAGCAAATTTTGAAAAGTTTGAGAACAAAAAGGAATCTGATGTTAGAGTGATATCTAGAAAAGTTCACTTTTTATTTGAATGTTATTCTTTTAATAGAAAAATGTTATTTATTCGTTTGTCTATATATATTGTTTGGTATAATACAAAACATCACATGTGGGGTCTTAAAATGAAAGAAATGACACTTAACAAAAAATGCAGAGGGGATAATCCCATAAAATTTTTAGTAATGGTGACTCTGGCGCTTTTAATGCTTGCGAATATTGCAGGCGCGGCGCCATTTGCATATATTACGAACATGGGCAGCAACACTACCTCTGTAATTGACATAGCAAACAATACTGTTACAGCTACAGTGCCTGTAGGAACCAGTCCATGGGGAGTCGCGGTCAGTCCGGATGGATCAAAGGTATACGTGGCGAACAATGGAAGTAATGATATCTCTGTAATTAACACAACAGACAACACTGTTATAGCTACGGTGCCTGTAGGAATCAATCCTTTGGGAGTTTCAGTGAACCCAACAGGAACAAAGGTATACGTGGCCAATGAAGGCAGCAACACCGTCTCTGTAATTGATACCTCAAACAGCACTGTTATAGCCACGGTACCTGTAGGAGTCTATCCTGCTGGAGTTGCAGTTAACCCGACGGGGACAAAGGTATACGTGGCGAGTTCAGCTTATATGGAGAATGTAGCTTACAACAGTACTGTCTTTGTAATTGACACTGCAACAAACAATGTCACAGCCACGGTGACTGTAGGAAATGGTCCTGCTGGAGTTGCAGTCAGTCCGGATGGAACAAAAGCATATGTGTCGAACCTATTTAGCAACACTACCTCTGTAATTAACACAACAGACGACACTGTTATAGCCACAGTGCCTGTAGGAACCGGTCCTTGGGGAGTTGCAGTTAGTTCAGATGGAACAAAAGCATATGTTGCGAACTTCTTTAGCAACACTACCTCTGTAATTAACACAACAGACAACACTGTTATAGCTACGGTGCCTGTAGGAATCTCTCCCTCTGGAGTTGCAGTCAGTCCAGATGGAACAAAAGTATATGTAGTGAACGCAGACGGAACTGTCTCTATAATTGACACAACAAAAAACATCGTTATAGCCGCGGTGAAAGTAGGAAATACCCCTCTTGTCATTGGGCAGTTTATAGGGAAAGGGTCAGCAAAGTAATATTACCTCTGTAAATTGACAGAGCTACAAAAACCATTACATACACAGTTAACTTAGGACATAGCCCTGTGTCTTCGAATAGTTTATGAAACGCCTGGAAGAACTTTTTCCAGGTTCAATATTTTATGCCTTTCACTTGTTTTATAACAATTCGGAAAACAGCTACCTTTATGCATAAGATGTAGCCATTTTACCGATTTTTGTTAATTTTCCGCTATTTTTTGTTAATTTTCCGCTATTTTTTGTTAATTTTCCGCTATTAAATGACCTAAAAATTAATAATAGATTTTTTTACATTTTGTGGTCATGCCACCATTCATGGGAAATGGACTCGTTAAAGCAGATGAAATTAAGATTCTAACTGGTGAAAAATAAGATTTGGTTATCAATGCTGTTCCCGAATCGATAAAAATTATTTTTGAAATAACACGATAACAGGACGTAGATACATAGAGATTCAAAAATTAACGAATCAACCTCTGGCATCTAATAAACTCAATTACATAAAGAGTTGAGCTAAATATAGAAAAGCTCAAACAACAGAAGAAAGCAAAAAAAGCTTGCAAAATTGGAATATAAAACCTGCAGAATATTGGGAAGAACTTGCTGATTTGTGACCAAAAATTCAAGGATTGAGGCAAGAAACCCGCAAACTTTAGTTAATGGGTTATTCACAATAAAGGGTTACCTTAATCAAGAGTTATCGTGCAGAGTAGAATAAAATATGGAGCCGTACATGGCATGGAAACGTACACAGGCATTCCCGAAGAGTTGAAGCATTCAGTGCTTGAGAAAATAAAGCCCACTGAAACTGAAAAGAAAAAACTACTGGAGATTCAGGAAGAACTGGCCTCAGAGGTGAAAACAGCCGCAGATAAACTAGGCGTATCAGCTGTGCTTGTAAAAATGGTAGGTTCCGCTGCCAGAGGTACATGGCTTTCAGGCACTCACGATATTGATGTCTTTATAAGCTTCCCTGAGGAAACACCCAGAAAGGAACTGGAAACCCTGGGAATGGCAATTGCCAGGGAAGTGGCAAAACTTGCGGAACATGCCGAAGACCGCCATGCTGAGCACCCCTACCTGAATATTGTATTCAAAGGCTTTGACGTGGATCTTGTCCCGTGTTTCAGGGTTGCCTCAGCTTCCCATATCAAATCTGCAGTAGATAGGACTCCTTTTCATAACGATTTTGTCAAAGCCCGCATAAACGGGTGTGAAGATGAGGTTCTTCTTCTGAAGCAGTTCATGCGCGGGTGCGGAGTCTATGGTTCGGAGTTGAGGACACAGGGCTTTTCAGGCTACCTTACCGAACTCCTGATAATCCACTACGGCTCTTTCGAAAACACAGTTCGTGCAGCCTCTTCCTGGAAGCCAGGAGAGAAAATAGATATAATGCAGCATTCGGAAATCGAGCATAGAGAACCCCTTGTCATAGTTGATCCGACTGATCCAAAGCGAAATGTTGCAGCTGCCCTTTCCCTTGACAATTTCTGCATGTTTATAGACTGCTGCCGGGAATTTCTAAAAAGCCCGGAACTTAAGTTCTTTTTTCCTGCACCCTTCCTGCCTCTAGAGGACAGAGAAATTATCGAGCGGCTGGAAAGCAGAAAGAGTACACAGCTTGCGGTTCTCTTCAAAACCCCCGACGTGGTCGAAGATGTACTCTACCCGCAGCTGTATAAAATGGAGCAGGCAGTAGCTGCCTTTTTAAAAGAATATGAATTTTCCGTGATCAAAACCGGGGTCTGGTCAGGGAAAAACGAAACCGTAATTATGCTCGAACTTATCTCAGGCGCCCTTCCAAACGTCAAAAAGCACATTGGCCCCCCTGTATGGGTCAAAGAGCATGCTGAGAAGTTCAAGGAAAAATATGAAGGAGCTGAAGACGTTTTCGGAGGCTATATCGAAAACGGAAAATACGTCTTTGAGATCCGGCGCAAATATCCCATAGCAAAAGGGCTTCTCGAAAACCAGCTTATTAACTGCTCCCTTGGAAAACACATACATCAGAGCGTGAATGAAGGCTTTGAAATTATAGAAAATGCTGAAATCTGCAGTCTAAAAGACCTCGATTTCAGGATTTTTTTGAGGAAATGGCTGTAAAAAATTTGCTATGGGGATAAAGTTCTGTTCAATTAGCTGATTAACCACACAAAGCGGAATTTTTCCACAAAAATTCATTTTTAACGGATCTTTTAATTCCCGAAAATCAAAAAGAAACCGTTTTAAGCTTTAAGTTTTATCGGAACTTATGGTGTTGGGTAGTTGATAGACCAAGAAGAGATTCACCATCAACGTCTTAGCGATGATCCAAAAGAGCGTATCAAGGCGTTAGAGCAATTAGAAGGTAACTTTTCATTACTGCTCGATAAACAACAAGCATGGGAAGACTTACATAAATTGACCAATGATGAAGACAAGAATGTGAGCTATTGGACTGCCTCTGCCCTTGGATCTGCGTTTTCCCACGTGCCAGATAAACAACAGGCATGGGACGAATTAATTGAATTGCTCACTGATGGAGACATTGATGTGGAATATAGTGCCGCATCTGCCCTTAGTTCTGCGTTTCCCCATGTGTCAGATAAACAACAGGCTTGGAACGACTTAATTAAATTGACCATTGATGAAGACTATGCAGGGTTCTTTTTAACTCACTCTCTCGGAAAAGTTTCTATCTTCAAAGCTTCACAAGCAGAAAAAGAAGAAGATTACAAGAAAGAATTGGAAAAAGCAATTGAGTTTTTTGAAAAAGAACAGGAGTCGCACTCCTTGTGGAGTGAGTGGGGAAATCCATCTCAATTTTGCCTTCCTTTCTATCGTTCTTTCTATACAATTATTTTCAAAAAACAGGGCGCAGGAGAATTGGACAAATACCTTACAGAAGCGAAATATGCAATTGAAGGGTCAAAGAGCAAAAAGTTGCTTTTTGAAGCTGTTAAAACCTTGCAAATGCACTAAAAGAAGTTCAGAATATTGGAAATCTGGACTTAGAAGCAAAAAAAGATCAGCTTAATTTTTATAGAAAGTATTTTGATCGTGTAGAAGAACTCATGAGATATACTGAAAAAACAGCACCTTTTACAACAATAACTATGAGAAAAGGGCTGCCTATTCTGGACAGAAATCTAAACGGTCTTATTGAAGAGATTCAAAAGAAAACAAAAGTAATTAGTGAACAGACAAAAGGAACCCCATTTGAAGAGTTGGGTGACGAATTAAATCGCAGCGGTCTATCTCTTTTGCAGGTGAGAGATCTGGTCGGATTTAAAAAACAGGTTCAAAATTTGGAAAATAAACTAACTGCGATGTGTTTCAAGTTACCAGAGGGTCAGAAAGGTGAAGCATGCGAATTGCTTAAAATGGCACGTGAAGAACACTCAATTGAAGATAAAATTCCTCTCATTAATGATATTTTAAGTAAATTCTCCTATCAACTGGATATAATGAGTTATTTAAACAGAATTGATGAAAACCTGAGTTCTGTTAATAAAAAAGTTGATGCATTAATAATCATTTCAAGACCTGGAATCAGCGAAGAGGTAGTTATTTCAACTGGTTTTCAGCTTGCCGGTTCTGGAGTTCAGCATTCTATCACTATCCCTTTACAAGAAATCTCATACACAGAACTACAAGAAGATCTGGAAAGAATAAGGGGAAAAATGATAGACAAATTGTCCAAGCTGCCTGATAGATTGGCTAAAAAGGTCAAGGGATGTCTGCTCCTAAATGACAAAGATGAGATTCTTGAAAGGTTAATCTGAATCCTCTGTTTTTTCTGATTCTACTTCCAATCCGTCGAGATCGTCACTAAAAGAGATTAATAAAGAGGGACAAACCCCTCAACCCTTTTCTGATAAAAGAGGTACTGCTGGGCATACCCGCAATAGTGACCGAAATACTCCCTTCCCCAGTCTCCCATTCTGCTCAGGTTCGTGCAATTTTCAAAGAAACTGTCATCGATATGGTAATGCTGGATGATCTGCCTGATGTGAGTATCTACCGGAAAGGCTTCCATTTTCTCGAAAGCAAAAAGAAGAACGCAGTCAGCAACTTTTTCCCCAATGCCCCGAAGCCTCATAAGGCGTTCCCTGGCATACTTGTACTCCAGACGGAAAAGGATCTCAAGATCCAGGTCTCCTGAACACACTTCCATGGCTGCGGCTTGTATGCGTTCGGTTCTGAAACCCAGTTTACATTTATCAAGCATCGAAAGGTCAGCATTTGCAAGAGTTTCAGGGTCAGGAAAGGTGAAATACCCTTCCTCTAGCTCCTGCCCGAAAAACTGGCTCAGAAGTAAGATCCTTTTTTGGATCGTAGGGATGCTTGAAGCCGTGGCGAGCATATAAGAAATCAGGCATTCCCAGGGGTCCTGTCTGATTAATCGCAAGCCTCTGTATTTCCTGATCGCTCTGTTTATCAGAAGGTCCCTGTTTATGCTTTCATAGATTGAAGGCAGTTTGTCATCCAGACGGAAATAATGAGTAAAAAACTCAGGAGAAAGTTTCGAATCAACCAGTATTTCTCCATTGGCCTGAGAAAGCCGGATGACCTGGTCTCCGACAACTCCTGTCCACGAGTCCCCATCCCGTTCCCAGCGGAAAACCTGCCCGCAATCGAGAGTATAGTTAAGGTTAAAAATTACGGGCTTAAGCCTGTACATCCAGCTCCAGCTCCCTCAAAAAGATCCCCGCAGTTAATGTATCTCCAAGTCCCACCGTGGTTACCGGAGATTTTGAAAGCAGTGTAGGTAACATGCAGAGAATATACTCTCCTTTAAAAGCATAAGCTCCCTGCCCGAAAACTTGTCCGTTGAAGGCTGTCAGGAATAGCTCAAGCTGCTTTCTTCCAATAGTGCTTTCCTTAAGTTTCGAAGCTTCCTCTTCTACAAATTTCCGCCCCTCAAGCCTGCCTGAGGCTGCATATGCTCCTGCACAGCTTACTCCGAACTTCAGAGCTTCAATTTTTTGTCCAGCTATCTTTTGCAGGCTTGAAATTTCGAAATCTCCCAATTCTCCTGAAACCCGGAAATTTGCAGAGCTTTCTGAGACCGGTTTAGAATCCTGTTTAGAATCCTGATTAGAATCCTGTTTAGAATCCTGATTAGAATCCTGTTTAGAATCCTGATTAGAATTCTGTTTAGAATCCGATTTATCCGGCACAACATTAGGTTTGAACACGGTCAGCACAAACTCTCTGGTGTGAATTAGAAGATTTTTAAGCCCGTACCGCGAAGCCAGCCTGCATGCAGCATCTCCTACAGCTTCTGCTTCCATACGCAGAAGTCCTTCTCCGGACACCCCATGAAATTGACGGAGCATTGCAAGCTCGTCTTCGTTCATTCCAATGCTATCGGAGATAGCTGCAAATTCCAGAAAGACCGAACTTGCAATCTCTTTGCTCGCAAAGTGCCCGAACTCAAGGTGAACCCGGAGTTTATCGTTTTCTGCCTTCCAGAGCCTGAGCTGGCAGAGGGTATTTTCAAGAATCGTCTTATAACTGCTGCCGTCAGAATAGCTCTCAAGCAGTAGATGGAAACCCGATATAAGTGCACCATCGATCTCGCAGGCGTGCTCAAGGGCGTATTTTTCAAACGCAGGATTGACAAAGAGCCTGAAATTTAAATGGTCGCAGGTTGCTATGAAACGGTTTTCCCTCGGAGCCCTGACCTCTGTCCCGTAAAGGGAAAAAGTATCCCCTTTAGAAAAATCAAATACAAAATGTATAGGGTCCTGCTTGCTGAAAACAATATCCAGATCTTCTTCGGATTCAGTCCCTGAATTTTCCTTTCTCTGAGTGGAAGCGTCTGGAAAGTAAATTGTTTTTTTAGAAAACAGAGAAAGTTGAGTTTTTGAGGGTACAGCGACATTTGGAATTACGCGGAAAGCCCCGAGTTGCGAAAGAGCGTTTGCCATTATTCCGGCGTTTCCGCCCATTCTTACAATGGATTTTTCAAAATAGCGGTTTTTAAGAAATTCGAAAACAGATCTCTCAAAAACAAGCCATTCGGCTCCGCACCCGTTTTTCATACAATAGGCAAGCCCAGCCACAAAATCGGATTCGGAAAGTATTTTTCCAGGGGGGTTTTCTATTTTTTCAAGAATTTCAGTCATTTCGAAAGTATCCAGCAGTTCCGAAACCTCGGCTCCGCTGACCCTGTAAACAGAGTCTATATTGACATTGTATCCGCAAAGTATTTTCATTTAATCAATCCCTTTTTGACTTCAACGGAATGGGCAACCTTCAGATTAAATAGGTGAAACATTTATTGCCTTTTTTTGCTTCATTCTTGCAAGCATGGCGACAAAAGCTCCTGCTGAAATTGCATCCCCTATTCCCACTGTTGCCTTCGGCCTGTCAACAACTTTTGAGGGAACAATGATAGCATCATGGTCTGGCCCGTAGAGATATCCGTATCCAAACTCTTCCCGCGTACAGAGCTTTCGGCCTGTGCAATAAAGCTTGAAGTTCTCCAGGCTTTCAATTCCGTCACTTGAAATCGGAACCTCCAGTCCGGCCTCTGCCTCCATAAGGCTTCCGATATCTCCCCTGATGGCCTTGGCAGCTGCCAGGGTCGAGGAAAAGAGAAGGGAGTCCCTGTGCTCTTTAAGCGTAAGAGGGTGACCTTTTGCCAGGATGCAGATATAAAAGCCAAGAGAATGCACATGGACCCTTTCAAGCGACAGGTCCTTCAAAAGCTGCAGAGCTCCCTGATAAAGAGATATTATTCCGTTTTCCTCTTTCCGGATCACGGAATAAGAGAGTTCCTCGTGTCCCAGCACATTAAGAGCATTTGCTACCTCCACAGTATCAAGGCCCAGGGAATGAACGTGTTTGGCAACAATATCTGTCAGGATAGCTTTTCTTATAACCCTGTTCTGGATGGATGTGAGTTCCACATGAATGCGGAGTTCAGGGTTTAAGGATTTCAGTTTTTCAATAACCTGTACAGAGCGTGCAACATGTTCCTCATATGTAGAACCGTCCTCGTACACCTCCTTTATCATCTGATAACCTGAAAGCATTGCCCCGTCAATCGGGAAAATGGAATCAAGCTGTTCGTAGACATCTTTGTCCATATCCAGGCGAAGCCAGTTAGGGCGAGAAGAAATAATCAGGCGGTTGTCCCTCGGGACCATGAAGTTTCTCCCATTACAACTTACCTGCAGATCTTTGGAGTACTCAAGGATCCAGTTGACTTTTGACCCGATGTTGGGTTTGAAGGCTTCTCGCGGGTGCTTTAAGAGAACTTTTCCATTTTCTACCTTCGGGTGCAGGAGATTGTCAGTAGCTGCAAAGTATTCCGACTGCTCTTGAGAAAGCCAGGGGACATATGCTACCACTTTTTTCAGCCCAAGGCATGCAAGAAGATTAGAAATGATCCCGGCCTGGCCTCCCATGCGCGCATAGTCAAAGCCCAGATGTCCCTTCAACCATTCGTGGATATCTGAGGTATTAGTAGGGATTTCAGCGGCTTTCCCTTCTCGCATTGAAATAAGCAGGCGGGCCATGAAGTCCAGAGGGTCTTTTATTTCTCTCGGGTATGTTTCAATCCTTTCCTGAATTTCAGTCTCTTTAAAAAGTCCAATAAGCCTGGACAGGTCTGCTTCAGTAAGGTGCTTGATAGCATCGATATTGCTATTGTAAGCTACAAACATCCCGTCCAGATAAGGAATTGTTTCTTTGACATTATAAAAAGCTTCAGTGTGACGCTGTTCCCATTCTTGTATATCCACTTAATAAACCCCCTGGAAGTACATGTCGTAATCAAAAAATAATGATCCGGGATTAAGGGGAAATCCGGATTTTTATTTTCCCGAATCATCTTGCTTGAATAATCTTGCTTGAATAATCTTGCTTGAATAATCTTGCTTGAATAATCTTGCTTGAATAATCTTGCTTGAATAATCTTGCTTGAATAATCTTGCTTGAATAATCTTGCTTGAATAATCTTGCTTGAATAATCTTGAGTATATTTTCTCTATTTCCGTTTTACATTTTATTTTATTTAACTTTGTGCAGATGAGGAATTTAAAATTAAGCCAGGCCCAGATATCGGTGAATTCGAATCTCGCATTAAAAGGGTAGAGCCGATTAAGTCGTATATTCGGCATTGATCCTGACATAGTCATAAGTCAGGTCGCAACCCCAGGCAGTTGCATGCTCCTCTCCCATATTAAGGTCAAGGGTAATGACGATTTCATCATTTGCCATTATCTTCTTCAGAAGGGCAAGGTCAGAAGACTCGGAGATCTCGCCGAATTCTACAAGCTCGACTTTATCCTCTCCTCCTGAGAACGAAAGAGAAAGCTTTGCCTGCTCAAGTTCGGCACCAGAGTAACCTGCGGCAGCTACAACCCTGCCCCAGTTAGGATCCTTTCCGAAGATTGCAGACTTAACCAGCGGGGAACGTACAATGGCTTTTGCAGCAAGCCTGGCATCCTCGTATTTTTTTGCGCCCACTACCCTGGCTTCGATTAGTTTCGTGGCCCCTTCTCCATCCCTGGCCATTTTTTTTGCAAGATCCGTAAATACGTAAATTAGACTTTCCAGAAAATCATCGAGGCATTCCATACAGGGTTTGATTCCGGACTTGCAGGTGGAAGTTAAAAGTACCATATCGTTCGTGCTCGTGTCCCCGTCCACCACAACCATGTTGAAGGTTTTTTGCACTGCTGTTTTGAGAGCCGCATCCAGGACATCTGCAGGCACTTTTGCGTCTGTATACGCAAAACACAACATGGTTCCCATATTGGGTTCGATCATTCCTGAACCTTTAGCAATTGCACCTATTCTGATTCCGCAATCGAGCTCAACAGCGGATTCCTTTAATGCCTTATCAGTGGTCATGATTGCCTTTGCAGCCGCCTGGCTGCATTCCGGGGAACTGCCCAGCCCTGCAAGGACTTGAGGAAGATGCTCCTCGATTTGGGAGACATCAAGCCTTCTACCAATCACCCCCGTTGAGGCAACAGCAACCGTATCAGGATCAAGGTCGAGCTTTTCAGCAAGCATCGATGTCATTTCCATTGCATCCAGAAAGCCATCATCACCTGTGAAGGCATTGGCATTGCCGCTATTTGCAATCACAGCCGAAAGCCGATGATGAGTATCGATTACTCCTTTACTCAGGATAACCGGGGCTGCAGTCACCTTATTCTTTGTGAAAACGCCTGCTGCAGGGCCTTCCGCAAGAATAACCGTAATTCCCATTTTTCCGGCCTTGATTCCGTTTGCAGATACACCCCTTACTGCACAGATTCCACCTTCTATTTGCTTCATGAAAATTCTCCTATTTATTCAGAGTTTTGCAAGACCATCTATGATATCGCCGCGAGTAACAATTCCTACCAGGTGGTTGTCCTCAGTTACAGGTAGCCTGTTAATCCTGTGCCTGACCATATGTTCGGAAGCTTCTTCCACGGATGCCTCGGAAGAGATCGTGTGCACATCCTTAGTCATGATTTCTTCTATCTTTGTAGAACCCACATCAGATAGCATCTTTTTTGTATCTTCCCAGCCGAGAAGTTCCCTGATAGGAACCTCTATAACCTCAAAGGGACTTGGAAGCCAGAGCTCTCCTTTTTCGGGGATTATCAGCAGTTTCAGCAGGTCTCCTTCACTTATTATCCCTACAAGCTCATCGCCTTTAAGGACAGGAACTCCACTGATGTTATTTTCCTTCAATATTTTTGCAGCTTCCCGGACTGTATCGTCAGGCTTACAGAAGACAACTTTAGGGTTCATGACATCTTTTACTTTCATCTAACTACCCCTTGAGATAATTCTATTCTTTAATTTAATCCGTCACCAGTTATATGTTCTCGCCTGCCTCTCAGCCTGCAGGTTTTTTCTCTTATAGTGAATTCATGAATTAATTACACTTTTGAACAACATATTTGGCATATAACCAGATTTATAAAGTGGAAATATTTTCTGTGCTGACTATTAATAGTATCTAAAAAAATGAGATTATAGATTTTCAGATATTAGAGGTAAGTTATTGATCAAATCTGAAAAACGAGCATATCCTCTGTATGTGAAAAAAGTACAGGGATTTTCATGATTACGGTTTTCAGTAACTCGCCCCTAAACTGATTTTTAGGCCAAGTGTTTACGGAGCTGCCGCAGGCAGCCAGAGTCCACGAGTTTCGTCCAGCCCGAACATGAGGTTCATATTCTGAATCGCCTGTCCTGATGCGCCTTTGACCAGGTTATCGATTGCCGAGAGCACTATAACCCTGTTATTTTCCTTATCCGATTCGAAGCCCATGTCACAGAAGTTAGAACCTCTGACCGCGCTAAGGGATGGAACTCCTGAGGGGAACCGGATAAAAGGCCTGTCCCTGTAAAATCCCTCATAAATCGTCTTTAGATCATCTGTTGAGAGAGGCTCATTTATAAAGAGATGAGCAGTTGTAAAGATACCCCTGATGGAAGGGATTACATGCGGAGTGAAATTGATGTTTCGAAGCTTTTGGTCCAGTTTGGTCAATTCCTGGAAGATTTCAGCCTTGTGCCTGTGGGTTGTGAGCTTATACGCAGTAATGTTTTCCGCAAGGTTCGGGTAATGGGAAGCCTCTGTCGGTGAGATGCCAGCCCCTGAAATTCCTGTTTTGGAATCAAAGACCGCAAGGTCGATAAGCCCTGCTGCAGCAAGTGGAGCTGCTGCAAGGATTGCTCCTGTAGGGAAACACCCGGGGTTTGCCACAAAATCTTCTTCTGCAGCTTCAGGGTGAAGCTCTACAAGCCCATAGACTGTTTTCCTTGGGTCACTGTGCGTTGTTTCGTAAACTTTTTCAAATACTGAAGTTTCAAGCCTGTAGTCCGCACTAAGATCGATAACCTTTGTGTCACCGTCAAGCAGCTCAGGGACGTAGTCCATAGCAGATCCGTGAGGTACTGCCACAAAAACAACGTCACAGCGCTCCCTGATATTTTCAGAATTAGGATTCTCATACTTGAGGTCCAGAAAACCTTCAAGATGCTTGTGGGTGCTTGTTACAGGCTTCCCTGCAAGACTTCGGGAAGTTGCCAGCTCCAGCTTAACATTGGGGTGGTTCACGAGCAAGCGCAGGAGTTCTCCTCCTGTATATCCTGAAGCTCCTATTATTCCAGCCTTGATCATAAGTATTCACTGCCTGTGTAATATCAATACAAGATAATTAAACTTGTTATCGGAAAAACTAAATGAAAAACTTTGTCCAGCCGCAGATCCAAGATTACCATAGATCCAAGATTATCGTAGATCCAAGATTATTGTAGATCCAAGATTATTGTAGATCCAGGATTATAAATAATGCTCAAAAAATGGACTCCAGCTCTATGATTCTATGTTATTTATCCTTAAGTTCACGTTTCGCAATAAGAATGCGATTTTCATAATCAATAACTTTTAAGGAGACCTTATACTCGGGATCCAGATTCATCACAGGTAGCCCGCTTTCATTAAGAATCCGGAATTTACTTTACCTGCTCCGATCTCTGATTCCATGATACTCAGTGCATAGTCATTGAGCATTTAGAAGATCTCGTTAATCTGAACCACCCCCGTTTTACCAGGAAATTAAAAATGAATTTTTTTAGCTATAATTTACTCTCAAGATAAATATCATATTTTTTATTTTAAGATAGTAAAACTTAATTTTTTAAATATATAAGCGTATTCCATTGGGTTTGTTCAGGGCCATAGTACCGGAAAGAGCTGAGTTCACAGGTAAACTATTTGATCTTTAGAACCGCTCATACTGTAAGAATATTTTATTAAACATGAATTCTTATGCAACAGGAAGGAAAAAAATGAAAAATAAAAAAAAAATCTACCTTGCAAGCCCTCTTTTCACCCATGCGGAACTCGAATACAACTGTAAACTGAGGGATATGCTACTCAAGAAAGGCTTTTCTGTTTTTCTGCCCCAGGAAGACGCAGAGGATGCCGCTTCTGAGCGCGAAAGGCAGAATCAGGAGTGCATTTTCCAGAAATGTGTGGAAGGAGTGGACAGTTCGGATATTGTAGTTGCGGTTCTTGACGGCGTGGACGTAGACTCAGGGACCGCCTGGGAGATCGGCTATGCCTACGCAAAAGGAAAACCTGTCATCGGGCTCCGTACAGATTTCAGGACCCTGTCGGAGGGGGTCGTTAACTTGATGATTGAGATGGCTATAGTCGCCCTTGCCAGAGATGAAGATGAACTGCTCAAGGTGCTGGAAAAATTCCGGTAACTCCTTTTGCCTGTCCTGGACCGTGTTTATTCCCCCACAGCTTATTCTTTGAGGACATGGTTATGATTTAATTTTAAGTGCTATAGCCTGTGAACGAGGTTATAAAAATAACCTTTATATTTATAAAGTATTTAAAACTCCTTTTTTAATTGAATGTATTATATATCTCAGTTGAGATATGTCTGGGAACATATTCAATTACAGCAGCCATAATCTATAACGATTATTAAGTAAAAAAATATTGATATGGAATGCCCGACATAATAACCTATGGAGATAAAAAAATGACCTTGTTGAAAGGATACACTTTTACGAAAGTGAGAACTTCACATGGGCCTGACATGTACGTATCCAAATATGGAAAACTGATTAGAGTCGTTCCATGCAGTCCACATGTAGAGTTATCCGAAAGATACACCAGTGACTTGATCCGCCAGATCGAGTCCATGGAATAAATGATAAAATATTTTTCCGACTTTTTCTTTTTGATTCGGACCTAACTTTATAAAGGCCTCTTTCAGACAGAAGCTTTTTCGGTCTGACCTTTTTTAAACTTTTTTACTTCTATATATATCTTTCTTTTTTCTGAAATTTTTTATTTGCAGTCTTAATGATCTGACACTTTTAGGTTCCATTAAGCCGTAACATTCGATTTAGGGGGATATACTTTTAACTTTACACCAGTAAAAGAACCTTAATAAGAGCCTTAGTTAATGCAGGAACCTGATAAATTGATCAGAAATTACATGGAAACAGATCTTGAAGAGATGGTAAGGATCTGGTATGATGCCTCAGTCATTGCTCATTCCTTTATCCCTTCATCTTTCTGGGCTTTGCAAAAAAACGAAATGAAAGAGAAGTACCTCCCACTTGCCGAAAATTTAGTTTTTGAAGAAGAAGGAAAGGTGGCAGGATTCATTTCCCTATTTGGAGAAAGGATCTGCGCCCTCTTCGTAGCGCCAGATATGCAGGGCAAAGAAACCGGCAGGGCTCTTCTAGAACACGCAAAAACCCTGAAAGGAAAACTCTCACTCAAAGTTTACAAAGAAAATGAAAATGCTTTCCGCTTTTATATGAACTGCGGTTTTATGGCAGCCGGAGAAGAAGTTGATGAGCGCACAGGCTGTGTACAGATCCTGAGGGAGTGGGAGGGAATTCAGGATTTGGAGTAGAGATGGAAAGTTTTGATTCACTCAGTTTTTTAAACTCATTATGACTGGACAAAACAGAAACCCAATATCACCTGATTTAATCAAAAGGAAGTCGAGGAGGGTGCCATCCGAAAGACCCGGAAGAATATATTGCAGAAAACGTCTTCTGGGTGCCTCTGGAAGCCCGCTTGAACCATCTGAAAATAAGTGCAAAATAGCCCACAGTATGAAAAAATTGTGGACTATGCCATGACCGCAATTGAACGGGACAATAATACCTTAAGCGTGCTGCAGAAGAACTATGCACGAGAAAGGCTTGACAAGCAGCGTGTGGGTGAGCTTATTGACCTTGTAGGCACAATTGGCCTTAGGGAATAAGGAGAGCCGCAGTAAAGACGTGCTCGGAGAGTCTACGGGTATTTCCTCGGCATGCCCGCAGGCACCGAAGGAAAACATGGCGGCCAGTTCTACACCCCAAGAAGCATAGTATGGGTCCTTGTAGAGATGATCGAACCCTACCACGGCCGGCACGGGGAAGTCCTTATTGATGCCCGGAACATGGGAGTCTTAAGGGACCGCACTCACCGAGAACTGACAGATGATGAAGTCCAGAAAATTGCTGATACTTATCACGCCTGGCACGGAGAAAGGGTTGAAAGCAGAAGATACGAAGATGTCCCCGGCTTCTGTAAGGCCGCCACCCTTGATAAAAGAACGAAGCACGATTGTATGTATTCTCACCCCATGCCTCTATATGGGTTTTGAAGAAACGAAGATGACGACGAGGAATTCGAAGAGAAAATGGAAAAGCTGACTGCTGAACTTTCGATACATTTCAGAATGCTGAAAACCTCATTTCACAAGCGAAATTCTGGATAAGCTCGATATAAAATTAAAACCCGGCTCATACAAAAAAATTATTAAATAATTGAATAATTTGGGACTCTTACTTCAAACAATTCCAGAAAAACCCACCAGTCCCGATCAAAAATATAGAACAAAAGAAGATATCGTAAAAATTATCAAAAATCAATGAGTGGAAGTACAGCTTTAAATAAGGGAAAAAGAGGCCCTAGCTGAACAGAAAATAAAATCCAGCCCTCTGTCATTCCAACTTTCAGGAAAAAACAATAAAAGGGCAGGGAAAAGTAGATCAGCATACAGAAAAGAAGGGAAGCCGGGAAAAGCTAACAGAAAATTAATCAACCACCGGAGAGAGTTGTTTATGGCTTCTGAAGAAAATAATGAGATTGTTAAAGAAGAACTTTCTTTATCCGAATACCTGGAACCCGACACCCCGGAAATACTGGAAATCAAAAGCCTGGAATATAGAGAACCCGAATACGGCGAGTACCTGGGTGCTATAGAGTATTCAATTGCCTTGTATTATTATGAAAATGACAGAAAAATAGAAGATAAAGATGTCATGCTGGCACTTAAGAATATCATGCTAAACTATGAACTGGAGATCTCCTTCTTTAGTAGGGACATAGAAATACTGATTATTAATAATTTGATCTGGCCCTTAAGGGAAAAACCGATTACGCACCACGAATTCCGGCTGGCAATTGACTACGTCTTATGGGTTATTGAAAACCGGACCTGGATGGAAGATAAGCAGGCATATGTAAAGTGGGTAGCTTATGTGATGGGACTTTATTCGGAAGAAGAGGAGAAGAAATATGAAAGAAACTTCAAAAGGCTTGCTAAAAAACGCGGAATGTCCGAAGACGATATGGATCTCCTTCTTTTGAAGAGTGAAGAAGATTATTTTTCCAAAGCGACAGACATTGAAGCTTTTCCCGGAGGAGATATTGGTAAATCCAAACAGGAGATAGATTTTACTTTAATGTCCGATGAAGAAAAGTACAATTTCCTGCTCGAAAAAGGTCCGGAATTCCCTGGTCTGCTTGAATTCTACATATACGAACTTGCCGAAAACCAGGAATTCGAAAAAATCAAGAAACTTTATAGCAAACTCAGCGAAAAGCACCCGGACTTCACCCACCTGGACTTTTTGATGGGAGTTATTCACATCTCCATAGACCCTGCCCTAGCAAAATCATGTTTTGAAAAAACGCTGGAAATGGCAGAAAAGGATAAAGCAGTGCCCGAAACTGTATTGCAGAGCCTCAGGCTGAACATCTCTTCACTGGAAGAATGCCTTTCCGAAGAAATCGAAGAAGCCGAAGAAAAGAACCGGTCGGAGAAAAGAATCAGTCGAAGAAAAAAAGGCTAATATTAGAAAAAAACAATCTGGTAACGAAATAGGTTCGAAAAGAAACACTCAAAACCGGTGTCCGGTCAGTTCTAATGAAATTTTGAAGCCAGAGCAACCGGAATAGTCAGTTTTACGGTGCCAAATTCACCCTTAACTGCCTGTTAATAATAAAAGGAACCTGCAAGACTCCCACTACCAACACCTTAATAAAAAACCCAAAATTTATAGAAAAAGGAAGCCTTTTCCTGATCACACCACCACTCAACCCTGCACAGATTAACAATTAAAAGGGCTGGATGAATCAGATTTAGCGAATCAAAAACGGGGAAGCCGTAACAATCGTCTTTAATGTTTCTTCTGTAAGGCCGCAACCCTTGAAGAAATTAAGAAGCACGATTATAGATCTCACCCCAGGCTGCTATGTAGATTTTGAAGAAACGAAGACGACGACGAGGAATTCGAAGAGAAAATGGAAAAGCTGACTGCTGAACTTTCGGAGCAGTTCAGGAAATCTGAGTAGCTGGAGAGGAAAATTAAGGAAAATCTGGCAGGGGCAGGGTATGAACTCTGATTTCAAGCTGAAAGAATCTGAGACCCTTGAGCTTAAAATTTCCCACTGAAAATAGAAGAAAAACGGCTCTTCGTCATTCTCTATGGATAAGATGATTTTCAATTCAAGACCGCGGTGGTTTTTATGAGGATATCCACACAAAAAAACGAAGAGCCAGAAAAACTAAGCTTAAAAACAAAGCTTAAGCATATGCTGAATACAATGAGTATTAACGAAGGCAAAGATTAGACGGAGATCACGGCAATGAATTTTGAAACTGGGAAGTTCACTGAAGAGGGGGAAGACTCACTTTTCCGGCATTTTGAGCCCGATACACCGGAAGTAATGAAAATAAATAGCCTGCAAGGAAGGGAATATGAATACAGCGATTATCTGGGAACAATTGAATATTCGATTGCCAGGTATTTTTATGAGGATGACAGAAAAATAAAGGACGAAGATGCAGTATCAGCATTAAAGAATATCAGAAAAAACTGCGAAAAAAATATCTCTTTTTTTAAGCGGGACCTTGAAAAAGAAATTATCGAAAACCTGATAGAACTCCTCGAAGGAGAGCCAATAAGCCAACACGAGTTCAAACTGATGATTGACTACGTTTTAGAAGTTATCGACAACAGGGCCTGGATGGAGGATGAACAGGCGTACATAAAGTGGGCAGCTTACGTTATGGGGCTTTTCACGGAAGAAGAGAGTGAAGATTATGAAAAGAGCATCAAAAAGCTTGCTGCTAAACTGGGCCTGTCCAGTAAACATGCAGATCTCATGCTCTTGAAAGGGAACGAGGACGACTATTTCGAATTTGTAGAAAATTATGGAGGAGATGAGGGGGAAGAGCTAACTGAAGAAGCGCTGATAGACGAAGTGGAAAGAAAGTTCCTTTCACTGACAGATGCCGAAAAAGTTGATTTCCTGCTGGAAAACGGCCCGGATCTTTATGAATTCGTGGGATTTTATATCTCAGAGCTGTCAGAAAGAGACGAATTTGAAAAGATCCAGGAACTGTACAGAAAGCTTATTGAAAAATATGATGATTTCATTTACCTGTATGTTTTCATGGGAGGAGCCTACATCGAGATAGATCCTGCTCTTGCAAAATTCTATTTTGAAAAGGCCCTGACAAGCCTGGATAAACTCGATGACTTTTCGGACTCCACTAAAGAAGTATTCAGAGCCAACATCCTCGAATTGATCGAGAAAATAAACTAACTGTGCTCAGGCAGAAATCTCACCATTTCAGCTGGCAAAAATCAAATAAAAAAGGTCGGGAAAAGCAGACTCAGCAAATCGAAAAAAGGGGCAACCGTAATAGCTGTCTTTAAGGTGACTTTCACGCTCGACGCGGAGAGCGGCCTTTCCCATAATATACCAAAAGAAGATAATGCCGCAAAGCAGATGACCCATAGAACATTAATTATCATATTTCAGTGATCCAAACCTGCTCTCTAACAACCCCTAACTAACCACGTAAAAATGATTTATACTCATCCAGCATAGTCATTAGCAACTAATATGAATCCACAACCAGAGGGCATTGTTTATGAGTCCTGGCGAAGATAATGAAACTCTTGGCGAATACAATGAAATTTCTGAAGATGAATACTCTTTATCCGAATTCCTTTTGCCTGACACACAGGAGATAAAGGAAATAAAGAGCATTTACGAGAAAGAATACGAATACAGCGATTACCTGAGTAAAATTGAGTTTGCGATCGCAGGGTATTACTATGAAGAGAATCGGAATTTAAAAGACAAAGATGTAATATCTGTACTAAAGAATATTAAACAGAACCGTGACAAACCTATTAGTTTCTTTAAAAAAGATCTTGAAATAGATATTATAGAAAGCCTGATCGAGCCCCTTGAGGAAAATCCGCTTACAGATCACGAGTTCACCCTTGTCATTGACTATGTTTTGTGGGTCATTGAAAACAGATCCTGGGTTGAGGATAAACAGGCCTATGTAAAGTGGATCACATATGTACTGGGCTTTTTTTCGGAAGTGGAAGAAGGAAAATACGAAAGGCAGTTCAAAAAATCTGCCCGCAAATTTGGCCTGTCTTCTGCCCAGGTTGATATGCTCCTCATGAAAAGAGATTCAAGTGACTTCTTCGAAGAAGGAGACCTTTTTGAAGGCATTGTAGATAAGAGCGAGATTCTCGCTGAGGACAGAACGGCAGACGACCTTGAAACCGGTTTCTTTTTAATGACTGACGACGAAAAATTCAATTTCCTGCTGGATAAGGGCATGGATTATGTTGAACTTGTTCAGGGTTATATATTAGACCTCAAGGACAAAGAAGATTATGAAAAAATCCAGGACTTCTACAAAAAATCCATTGAGAAGCATGAAGACTTCTTCCCTTTGCAATTTATTATGGGAATTTCCTACATTGACAAGGACCCAGCTCTTGCAAAGTCCTATTTTGAAGAAGCCATAAGAACCGCTGAAAAGCTCGAAGAAATCCCAGAAGAATCGAAAAAAGTCCTGAGAAGAGATATCAATCAACTAACAAAACTCCTCATGGAAGAATCCACTGAGAAACCCGAGGAAAAGACCGATGAAAGCAAAAAAGGCAAACGAAAACCTAAAACTGGGAAAAAAGCTTCAAAAAATAATTAATTCTAATGCATCGATTCCAAAATACATCATAGATTAAATTTCGAATTTAAATTAAGAAGTACTGGTGTAGAGCACTTCCTATAAACCGCTGAAAGCGAGGAAATTGATGAAAAAACGTGACCATGCAGCTTATTATAACCAAAAGAGCAATAATTAAACCTATTTAAACACAAGCGTGTTAAGAAGTATAAATTATACAAAAACAAGCTCAAAATATCTAAATTTGTGTGGAGTGAGGGATTCGAACCCTCATCTGGCCCATTGACATGGAGGCCAGATATACTCATCCATTGCCACTTACAACATCGGAGAGGTACCACCCTCCACGCCAAAGGCCATTCCGCATGATGCAAATAATGCTAATAAGGTTATTTTGTTTGTCATTGTTATTTCACCAACTAATTTTATGACAAATGTTGCAATTAGAGCACGGGATAGGGTACACCCGATCTCCACACATAAGAATTAAAAAATATAGTTTCATTTCATTGGTCATCGGTTAAGGAATAAATGATTTTCTTGCATACGTTTTTATATTATTTATAGTATAAAATTAATTTATTCATGGATACCGAGTTTAAATCTTCTATCGAAAATCCTCTCCGAAAAATGTTTCCCGAAGAATGGTTAAGGGAGACTGCTAGAGAGAGATCGGAAGAGCCGTCGTGTAGG
>MDTP02000083.1 GCA_001714685.2 Methanosarcina sp. Ant1
GATACATATTATGATTAGACGACTGGGTCGGATCAAATCTTTAAGAAATGAGAAAAATGAATTTTAAGACAGCCTCTTAATTCCGTGTTTTCCATGCTTTCCGTGGTTTTCATAAATTTATTTTACCACATATTTTGGAATCGAAGCACTAGTGTTGAGTCAACAGAAAAACGTCGTATAAAATAGAATACGACTATTCAGAATCATTCAATCTTTGAGGATTGACGCGACACTAGCTTATTTGTTGCCTGAATTCCGGCACATGCCTAGCTAAGGGAGGTAGGAACTCTACTTTTGGCGAGCCCTTATCAGTTCAGGTTGTCTCCAGTTTGAACATGACACCTGTACCCTGAAGACTCAGGTATACCTTGTCTCCGAACTCGAGAACTTTATCGATACTAACGTTGCTATTCCAGTTATATACAAAATCGTAGCTGCCCTGCATGGGTTCGAAACCCAGAGACGTCAGCCGTCTGTTTATCTCTGACGGACGAGCCCCTTCACTGCTGAACCAGACCAGAAGATAGGTTTTCACAGGATCATCTCGCATATAAATTCATTAATTTATTTTAACATTAATTCTCATTCAATCATATATTACTCATTTTATACCATGTCTCGTTTATTTATCTATATTTTGCCTCTTCTTGTCTGAAACCAGTAAGCAAAAAAATATTTACTAAACATTAGAAATCCGAAAAATTGAATCAGCCAGATACATGAAAAGGCGAAGAGAAAAAGGAGAGGAGAGGAGAAAAGAAGAAATAGTAGAAAAAAATACTCAGAAAAATCAAAAAGGAAGAAATTTCAAAATTTGAAAAAATTAAGGGGCACTTTACCCCTGAATTCGGCTCCCTCAAGATTCTTATTTCGGTACAGAAAGGGACTCGATAGCTTTTTTAACCATTACTCGGTAGTAATCCGTGTCAGTAGAGTAGTGTTCTTTTGCGAGTTTTGAGTTCGGGTCTTCCTCTGCCTCAACTGCCCTTATCCTCTCAAGAGTCTGCTTTGCAGTATCCAGTACCCAGAGATCTCGGGTAATTTCGTCTACCTCCTGGATGGATTCGGGTCGGATAGAGGTCAGGACATTGCCGTCGTCTGTAGTGTAGGTGCTGGTCTTGCCCACAACTGCCACAAAAACTGGCAGTTCACAGTCAGCAAGAAACTGAGCCGCTTCGGGCTGGTACTGTCCGGCATAGACAAGGAAGGAACCTGTTGGGTCTGAAATCCTGCCCCTCCAGTACTCGGAATCAGTGCCGATGTCTTCCTTTTCGATAAGTGTGCCCACAAGGAAAATGCGGTTTACTTTAGCGCCTGTAGGAGTCATGACGTACTGCGGGGCATACTGGTCACTTTCATCCCTTGAAGCCAGGTTCGAATCTTTCAATTCTTGAGCAAAGACCCTGCGGGCCACTTCTCTGAAAAAGCCTGCCATTTACTCCACCTCCAGTTCAGTAAGCATTTCATCAAGAAGTTCCCTGTCCAGAGAGGTCCTTGGAGTAATAGAATCCGCAAGAATATAACGGTCAAGCTTGTGCCCGTTGACAGTGTAGTATCTGCCTACCAGTTCGTGCTTCAATTTATCCAGCACAACTCCTGGATCAAGGGCATCTGCAGCCATGGCAATTGCACTATCAAGAGAAAGCCCGACAAGCTTTTCGGTAAGTTCCCGATTAATAAGGACATCCTGAGTGGAAGTTCCCGAGTCCAGGACGGATTTTATCCTGAGGTCGTATTCTCCTTTAACTTTCCCATGCTCTGCGCAGGCACCCTTTACCAGGGCTCTCTTGCATTCAGGGCAGCGCTTTATAAGACCTGAACCTGTCTGAATGTCCACCATTGCTCCGAAATATGTGAAAGTGGATGTTCGGACTTCGATATCTTCATTAAGTTCTTCTATGGAGCTTGACTTGTTAAGCTGTATCTGGGCTTTACCGTCCCATTCGTTGACAACTATATTTTTCAACAGATAGCTTTTGCCTTCTTCCATATCCGGAAGTTCGGAACTGGCCCAGTTAGTAAATTTGATAACGCCAGTCGGATCCCCTAGAAGCCCTGCCTGCTCAATCGATTCATGAGAATTCTCCCAGAGCTGAACAACTTTTCCTTTAACTGTAGCCCAATGGCCCCCTACAAGATCAGCAATGTTCCTGAGTTCGGACTCCCTAGCAGTTAGCGTAAAATCGCCACTGCCTACTTCAACGGCTTCAGTAAGCTTTTCTACTGAACTGTTCTTGTTGAGTTGAACCTGGAACCTGCCGTTATACTCTCCAATAACGACGCTCCTGAAGAGGTAACTCTCTCCCTGCTCAAGCTTAGGCAGTTCAGCATTTTTCCATTCTGTAAACTTTATAATTCCTGTTTCATCTCCGAGGAGCCCTACCTGAGATATGGAATCGTGAGTGTTTTCCCAGAACTGGACAACTTTTGCCTTAAGGTTTGCCCACTGCCCATTTTCCGAGATATCTACAATCTTGGTAAGTTGGGGTTCAGCCTGCCTCACGTAAAATTCATTTTTAGGAATAGAATATTTCTTCAAAAAGAAATTGGTCACGCTGCGCTGGGCTTCATTGGAAGGGACCTTGAATTTTGTAATCAATTCGTCGAGTCTGCTTTCGATGTCCTCCATGGGCACATCGATGCCAAGCTTTAAAAACCGTTCTCTAATAGATTCTGCAGTTTGTTTCATAATTTCTACCTCAAGCCTCTTGGTTATTTTTATTTTTGTAGAGAGGCGCTTTAAGGTACTACGTCAGAGGATATAAAGCTAAGGAAAGCGGAGTGAAAGTATTTGACCGCAGGGCAGTAGCCAATGCGTGGAAAAGCTTGTCTTAAGGACTGCAAAGCCCTAAAGAGATTTAGCCCCTGAAATTCACTCATCTATAAGGAAAATTTACTTTTTTCAGGTCGTTTTGAAATTCCCTAAAGAAATATAATTCGCTTCCGGCTTGATTTCCACTTCAAAATTATTTCAACCTTTCATTTGAAATTTTTTTTAATAGATATATTCTAAAGCTGTACTTAAACTTATCTATCCAGAATACTTTCTTTTCGCTTTCCTGCAAATAGCCGATTCCGGATAAAACAAAGTATAAAACTACATTGGCTTATCCCAAAATCAAAAACGCCGCAATAAAGAAAGAGCTTGATGAAATGGACGATCCTACCAACACAATGAGCGGAATCGTTTAACTTGGATATGAGAGAAAGAACTAAAAAAGTCATTGAAGAGGACAATTTTCCTTTGCACTTATAATTCTTAAAAATGTAAAGTAGCAGAATTGCTGCTTTACTTCACTGTAATGAATTTCGTCTTTTTCAGTTTATTACTACAGGCACCATTTGTTTAATGTTAATCTAACAGTGTATTTTCCTGCTTTGGTGTGGTATGAGTCGCGATGATTGCACTTTTAGAGTTGATACATGGACAAAGTCCCGATACCAGGAATACGGTTTTACGCCTGTACTATTCTTAGCAATATATCATACAGATACTCCCAGAATTTGACCACACTACAACATTGCCTGACACGACCGGTGTTTGTGCAGTGTTACCAAAAGACAATTGTTTGCTCTTTCCGGTAGCTATGTTGTACACATATACATCACCGAAATCCATCTTCGCAAGGTTGTTGTGTTTTAAATACACAACATTGTTTCCGTTTATGTCAATTGCACCACCAGTGTCGTAACCAGTGATATCATCACCAGTCGTGACTTCTATCTGTTTTTTAGTAACAATATCATACATGCGGATATTGCCCAGTTTGATGTTGAAATCTGACCAGATGACTTTATTGCCATAAATGTGTGAAGCTATGTTATCACCATATTGGCTGACATCTTTTGCTTTTTTTGTGGTAATATCATATACGTAAATCTGCGGAGTATTGTCAGCAGGGTAGGAGTCATATGATACCTTGTTACCATAGATGTCCGGATTATCACCCACCGCTATTTTTGTTTGAAGGTGCGTTGATATATCACGCATGTAGACGTTATCATTTGCACTCCAGACGATTCTGTTGCCGTAAATAGCAGGAATGCTGTTAGCGGCTATATTTTGTATAATATAAGACTTAGCCCTGGTCTTGATATCATATACAGTAAGCCTGGACATTCCGGCACTCTTGTCATGCCACACTAACTTATTGCCAGAGATGGATGGATGAGACGCTGCAGAAGAGCTGATTTTAGTATCTTTTTTAGTGGTCAGATCATAAACGTGAATAACACCGCCATCTGTCCACACCACTTTGCTATCATAAATAGCAGGCTCAGATCCGCTACCAATTTTCGTCATTTGTGTAGCCGACGCTACTGTCGCTAACACGACAAAAGAAATAAAAATTAAAGATATCGAAAGGATTTTATTTTTCATTTTCTTCCCCCACATAATGCCGTTTATAAAGCCCGGATATTTTCGGATTTTATTATAACAACACCAAATCATATTAATTTTAATTTGCTTACATATTAGAACCTTTTTTAAATAAGTTATAATGCAGTAGAATATTTCGAAAAACCCCAATTTTTGGTCGGTTGCTTATAATAAGTATATAAACAATTCATTGAAATCAGAGGTTTATCGAAATTATCTGTATGTTAATAGAATCGATGACCAATATAAAGTTATAGAAGTAAAAAATCTTCTAATCTTCAGTACTCATCGATGTTTATTTTAAAACCTTGAAAAGTTAGCTTTGAAATACTTGAGCGAAAAACGATTTTCCCGTAGATTTCTTCAGGTTTCTTACAGGAGTTTGTAGGGGCTCAATGTCGAATAAAAAAGTTTTGTAATTTGATTGTGTGTCAGCCCTGCAAACGAGCAGTACCCATTTACGAACTGATTGGCAGGGCGCTCCAAAAATAGTATCGCCTGTTCAGTAGTGTAACATGAAAGCTCATTTTTGAAGATATTCCGGAGTCAGCCAGCGCTCTATTCTGGAAAAGGAGAAATCCAAAAAAAGGGCTATACCTATGACTGGCAGGGTTCCTGCAAGGACTTTGCTAGTATTGAAATTTGTAAGTCCTTCGAAAATAATGGATCCAAGACCTCCACCTCCTATAAGTGCAGTCAGGACTGCAATGCTGTTTGCAAGGATTGCGGCAAATTTTATTCCGGCAAATATAGCAGGGTATGCATTTGGAAGCCTTACATGTCTGATGATCTGGAACTCGCTTAGTCCAATCCCTTTTGAGGATTCAATAAGTGCCGGATCCACATTAAAAAGCCCGATATAGGTATTTTTGATGATAGGGAGCAGTACTCTCAGCATTATGGCAATAACTGCAGGTGTAAAGCCAATTCCTATAAGAGGTACAACTAAAGCCACAACCGCAAAACTGGGGATTGCCTGGACAAGGTTTGAAAACTTCATTATCAGCGAAGCCAATTTTGCACTATATAGAGAAAAGAATATCAATGGAGCCGCAACAAGAATTCCCGCAGCAAGAGCTGCGTAGGCGAGAAGAAGATGCTCAAGCGTGGCCTGTAGAACTTCACCAGTTAAGACCATTTCCCGTACCTCGCTTTAAAAATGTTTTCTATCATACCTGCAATCCCATCCAGAATCACTGCAATCAGCCCTACCCAAGCGCCTGTAACCAGGATTGTTCCCATATCATAGAGCTGTATTCCGTTCTGAAGGGCAGCCCCAAGCCCACCTGCAGCAATCAGCCCTCCGAGGGTTACGACCCCCATGGTAAATACCACAGCAATCCTGATTCCGCCTGCGATTAAAGGGAGAGATAGAGGAAAGCGGACTTTGAACAGGACTTCTCTTTGTGTCAATCCCAGAGCATCGGCAATTTCGATATATTCCCTGGGTACGTTAGAAAGACCTGTGTAGGTATTCCGGGCAATTGGAAGGATGGAGTAAAGAATAGATGCCACAATTGTTGGTCCTACCCCAATCCCGAATATAGGAAGCAGAAGTACAAGGAGCGCAACATCAGGAATCGTCTCCACAACATTTAAGCTGTTAAGGACCGGAGCCGCAAGCTTCCTGTTTTTGTAGGTCAAAACTCCAATAAGCACACCGAGCAGAATAGAGAAAAAAAGAGCAACAAAAAGCATATAGAGATGCTCAAGTGTACGCAGAGAGAGCAACTGAGAAGTCCATACCCTCATTACTTCCACAAGAATGTCATTGAAACTCTGAATTGCCACTAGATCACCCTTTCAGACTTAAAGTCAAGCTTAAATCAGATTCTCGAGAACCCTGTCTGAAAAAAGGATTCCTGCAGGTTTGTCGGCCTCCAGGACAAGGCCCATTGACTCTCCTTCTGCCTTGAGCCTTGCAAGAGCCTCAAGAAGTGAAATCTCAGGAGAGAATAACGGAAGGGGCTTTGCGGCTTCTTCAAGGCTTTTTCCCGAGGATACGGCGTTCAAGACATCGTTTAAGTAAACCCTTCCTGTGTTCTCCGGGTTCCAGAAAACAAGAGCAACTTCAAGCCCTACCTTGACCATATAATCGAGGGCCGACGCTGCGGACATACCTGGATAGAGGATATACCGTTTTTCAAGGGGCTGCATTATATCCCTTACCTTTAAGGCATCGATATGCCTGTATTTCCTTTTTGAATCCACAATCTCAGCTACCAGGTCATTGGCAGGAGAGAATATTAGCTCTTCAGGCGTTCCCACCTGGACAAGTTCGGCATTGTTCATGACCGCAATCCGGTCTCCAAGTCTGAAAGCTTCATTGATATCATGGGTAACGAAGACAATAGTTCTTCCAAGTTCTTTTTTGATCTTGCAAAATTCATCCTGAAGTTGAGATCGAAGTAGAGGGTCCAGTGCCCCGAAAGGCTCGTCCATCAGAAAAAGGGGCGGGTCCATAGCCATAGCCCTGGCAAGCCCGACCCTCTGTTGCTGACCCCCGCTCAGCTCATGAGGATAACGCTCCATGAAAATCTGCGGAGGAAGTGAGACGAGATTTAGCAGGTATTTTACCCTCTCCCTAATTTTTTCTTCCTTCCAGCTCTCAAGTTTCAGAATGAGCCCTATGTTTTCCGAAACCCGCAGGTGAGGGAGAAGCCCTATATTCTGGATTACATAGCCGATATTCCGCCTGAGCAGGATCGGATCAAATTCCCTAACATCGATCCCGTTTACAGAGATGCTGCCCGAATCAGGCTCTATCAGACGGTTAATCATCCGCAGGGCTGTTGTCTTTCCCGAACCGCTTCTCCCAATAAGGATAAGAAGTTCTCCTCCCTGAATTTCAAGATTCAGGTTTTTGACGGCAAAGCGATCTCCGTACTTCTTTGTGACTTTTTCAAGCCGGCAAGAATCTATCCGGTCAAAAGGTTTTCTGGATACCATACGCAAACGCCTTATTCAGGCCTAAAAAGGCTCAGGCCGAAATCAAACCTTCTTCTACCAGGAAATCATGAGCAATATCCCTTGCTTCCCTGCCGTTGATATCGTATTCCCCATTGAGGCGCCTCATGGTAGCCTGATCAATCCTGCCGTTAAGTTGCGCCAGTGCTTCCATAGCCTTTGGGTTTTTCTGTGCAAAATCCTTAGAAACAAGGACAACAGCATCGTAGGGAGGAAGGGCGCTCTTATCGTCGTCAAGAACTTGCAACCCGTAAAGGTCATTGCGGGTGTCTGTAGTATAGGCACTGATTGCATCTACATCTTTATTCTTTATGGCTTCATACATGATACCCGGAGCCATAGATTTATAGTTTTTAAATGTGAACCCGTAGACGCGAGCTATCTGTGGGAGCCCGTCTTCTCTTGTGGCGAATTCTGGGTCAGTTCCCATCATCATGTTAGGTGCATAAGGAGCAAGGTCACTAATATTGGAAATTCCGTGAATCTCAGCCCACTTCTTATCAACAGCTATGGCATATGCGTCCTCAAAACCCAGGCGAGCTGCAATTACGACCCCGTTGTTGTTAAGCATGCCCTGTTCGGACTCATTGTACACTACCGCTGGATCCCATTTCTGAAGAGGCGGCATTTTTAAAATCTGGCTGTAGATAGTTCCGGTGTACTCAACGTAGGACTGAATATCCCCTTTTTTCAGGGCTTCATAATTTACAAGCGTACCCCCCAGATTTTCTTTCACATCTGTTTTGTATCCTTTGTCTTCAAGCAAAAGCGAAACTATATTAGCGGTAATATAGGATTCCTGGAAGAGTTTTGTCCCTATTACAATTGTTCCTTGATTCTGTGTATTATTTTGTTCGTTCTGACTCTTTTCTGTACAGCCACTAACCAGAAGCGAGGCTGCAAGCAGCAAAATCACAAAAACCCCAAATTTCATTTCAATCCCCTCAGTATAAAAGTAACTTCTTTGAAGCCCGGAAAGCCTTTTTGATGTATTTGCAGATTTACTGTCGATACTAGTTATAACTTCTTACGACTCTATATGTTAAGAAATTCTGTAAATAAAAAAAGGGAAAAATATATAAATATGTTGTAGCAGTCTGGCGTTTTTTACGTGCATCTTGAAAGGCACTGAATATATAAGTGCGAGTTTTCAGGAGTCTACCTTAAAGGCATTTTTCCAAAGAAAATCGGAGTTGCGGCGGAATAAAAATAAGCGAGTGGATAGGCGTCCAGGAAGCAATCGACATTCTGGCAATAGCCTAAAATAGGGTTTTCTTTCCAGGACTCGCAGTTTAAACAGTTTCCTTCGAATAAGGGAATCAGGACTTTTCATGGGGATGGCACTCACGGCAAATACTATGGATGTAGCCATGATTAATGGCTGCGGCTTAGATTCAAAGGCTTCCGGTTGCGCAACATCTTGTAGATATAATTTGTGGTTATTTTATAATTATTCTGGTCTTTATAATTTGTAGACTTGCTGAAAAAGATATAAATGCTGAAACAATGCATGATTTTGGAATTTATCTTTTTATGTGCAGGGAGATTTCCTTCTACGGATAAATATATCCCCTAATCCAAAAAGGATAACCTTTTATTGTTAGCTCCCCCTTAGAATGATATAACATTCTACATATATTTAGAGTAAATTTATTCTGTTTCGACTTCCAAAGGTAATGTATAAATTCTAAAAAAGGTTCTTTAAGTTTATGAAAGCTATTATCCTCGCAGCAGGTGAAGGGCTGCGCTGCAGGCCTCTAACTCTTACGCGCTCAAAAGTAATGCTTCCTATCGCCAACAGGCCAATTCTGGAACATGTTATAGATTCGCTTGAAAAAAATGGAATAAATGAAATTATATTGATTGTCGGATATGAAAAAGAAAGAATAATGGACTATTTTCAAGATGGGCTGAACTTTGGAGTAAAAATAAAATATGTAGAACAGAAAGCTCAGCTTGGCACCGCACATGCAATCGAGCAGGCAAAGAAATTGATCGGCCCCGAGGATTCAGAATTTCTCGTTCTAAATGGCGACAATCTGGTGGAACCGAAAACTATAGCTGATCTTCTGAATAATTATGATGGAGATGCGAGTATTTTAACAGTCAGGATGGAAGATACAGCAGGTTACGGCGTGGTGTTGAAAGAAAGGAAAAAAGTTACAAAGATCCTGGAAAAAAGGCCTGGGGATATAAGTCGTATTGTAAATACTGGAATTTATATTTTCACGGCGCAAGTCTTTGAAACCATTGAAAAGACCCCGATATCCGAAAATGGAGAGTATGCAATAACAGACACTCTGCAGCTTATGATCGATGAGGGAAAAACAGTTACTTCCGTCCCAACCGAATCTAAATGGCTGGATGCTATCCATGCCTGGGATCTGTTAAAAGCAAACGCCATCGTCCTGAACTCTGCCAAAAATATGAAGGTAGAAGGAGAAGTGGAAGAAGGAGTAGTAATCCGGGGAAAGGTAGCAATAGGGAAAAATACGAAGATTCGCTCCGGAACCTACATAGTAGGTCCTGTAGTCATTGGAGATAATTGTGATATTGGCCCTAACGTTGTTATCCTGCCTTCCACAACAATAGGGAGTAATGTATCGATCAGGTCGTTTACCGAGATCCAGAACAGTATCATAATGAACGACTGCAGAATATACTCGCATGGGCAGATCTCTAATTCAATAATCGGAAGCAACAATACAATTGGGTCAGGTTTGTTTGTTGAAGAAAAAGACGGTCTGTTAATCATTATGAATGGAGTTATTCATCGACCCCCCAGACTCGGTACTATCTTCGGAGACGATAACCGGATCGGAAACAGTGTACTTGTGAAAGCTGGAGTAACGATAGCTGTCGACTGCCAGGTGGAATCCGGGAATACTATATACAAGGATCTGCCCCGTCATTCGGTGGTCCTTTAATTTCAAAAAGGGGTAAAAAAATGTGTGGAATTGTAGGATATGCAGGGGAGAATTTTGCTGCGCCTGTCATTATAGAATCCCTCAAAAAACTCGAGTATCGCGGATATGATTCCGCTGGTATTACGGTTCTGGGCAGCGGAATCGACACTTACAAATCAGTAGGTAAAATTGTAAACCTTGAAGCCGTAGTCCCGAAAGGATTAGGTGGCAATATTGGGATAGGGCATACCCGCTGGGCAACCCACGGAAGACCGAGCACGGTAAATGCCCATCCGCATAACTCAGGAAATCCATGTAAGATCTCGGTTGTACATAACGGAATCATCGAGAACTACATGGCATTGAAAGAGCGACTGACTGCAGAAGGATATGAATTCAAATCGGAAACAGATACAGAAGTAATCGCACATCTCCTGCACAAACACATATACGAAAGACCCGACGGAAAAGAAGCAAAATGTGAACTCCTTACAGGACTCAGGGGAGCTTTGGGGGAAATTGAAGGCTCTTATGCCATTGCGATTCTCTGTGCTGACGAACCTGGTAAACTTGTGCTTGCCCGAAAAGACAGCCCTCTTGTGATAGGACTTGGGAAAGGGGAAAACTTTGCCGCATCAGATGTAACTGCTTTTTTGAATTACACAAGAGATGTCATTTTCGTAAATGATTTTGAGACAGCAGTTCTGACTCCTTCCAGTGTAGAGATCTTTGACAGAGATGGAAAAATCCGAGAACAGAAGATAGAAAAAATAGAATGGGACTTTGAAGCCGCTGAAAAAGCCGGCTATGAACACTTTATGCTTAAAGAGATCCATGAGCAGGTGAGTGCAATTCATAATACACTTGCAGGTAAGGTCTCGGAACTTGAAGGAACCATATCTCTTAAAGAAATTAACATGAGCGATGAGGAGATCAGAAAGCTATCAAGGGTCCAGATCCTGGCATGTGGAACCTCCTGGCACGCAGGTCTGCTTGGCAAATACCTTTTTGAGCAGCTGGCAGGAATCCACTGTGATATAGATATATGCTCGGAATACAGGTACAGAAGCCCTGTTATGAATGAAGGAACTTTTGCCATCGCGATCACCCAGTCAGGAGAAACTGCAGATACCCTCGCAGCTGTTCGAGAGATCATGTCTTACAACTGCCCTACTCTTGCAATCACGAACGTTGTAGGAAGCACCATTACAAGAGAAGCCAATAGTGTGCTCTATACAAGAGCTGGGCCGGAAATAGGAGTTGCGGCGACCAAGACCTTCAGCACCCAGCTTACCCTTCTTTATTTGCTTGCCGTAAAATTTGCCCTCGCAAGAGGCAAGTTAAGCCCTGATTATGTTAAAAGATTCATTATAGCAATCAGGAAGGTGCCGGGCCAGATTCAGCAGATTCTCAATCAGAAAGAAGCAATAAAGGAATGTGCAGAGAACTTTGCTAATTCAAAGAGCTACTTCTTCCTTGGCAGGCACCTTAACTATCCAATTGCCCTTGAAGGAGCCCTCAAACTAAAAGAAATTTCATATTTACATGCAGAGGGCTTTGCCGCTGGAGAGCTTAAGCACGGGCCAATAGCCCTGCTTGAAAAGGGAACTCCTGTAGTTACAATTGCAACAAGGGGACAGACTTACGACAAGGTGCTAAGCAATATAAAAGAAGTAAAAGCAAGAGATGCGATCGTTATAGCGGTTGCAGATAATACAGATACCGAGATCGGAAAGTATGCAGATATCGTCCTCACAGTTCCTCGGAGTGACGAACTACTGTCTCCGATGCTCAGTGTTGTAGTCCTCCAGTTGCTCGCATACTACACTGCTCTTGCTCGTGGCTGCTCTATTGACAAACCGCGCAACCTTGCAAAAAGCGTCACTGTAGAATGATGAAAAAAATTGAAAATATCAAGATTGATAAATAACAAAAATTCAAGAAAAATACACTTCAAGAAATTTAGGAGTGGGATATATGAAACTCTTCGGATCTTCAGGAATAAGAGGTATAGCAAACAAAGACGTCACGCCTGAACTTGCACTTAAGGTCGGGCTCGTACTGGGAAGCCGTAAAAAAACTGCAGTTATTGGCAGGGACCCAAGAGTTTCGGCCCCCATGATCGAGCATGCCCTGATTGCAGGACTTACCGCATCAGGCTGTGATGTTACAGAGGTAGGCCTTGTTACCACCCCAACCCTAGCATACGCGGCAAGAGATTATGAATGCGGCGTAATGGTCACAGCCTCCCACAACCCATCTGAATATGTAGGAATTAAACTCTGGAATCCTGACGGTATGGCTTTTGATTCGGCCCAGCAGGATGAGATTGAAAAAGCTATTGAAGAAGAAAACTTTACCAGGGTTCCCTGGAACTTGATAGGAAAATTCGAAGAAGACGGAAATGCCATTCGGGCCCATATGAATAGGATCAAAAAGCTCGTAGGGAGTTCCAGTCTGAAAATAGTATTGGATTGTGGGTGCGGGGCAGGAGGGACAATTAGTCCTTATCTGCTCCAGGAACTGGGCTGCGAGGTCATAACCCTTAACGCTCAGCCTGACGGACACTTCCCTGCGAGAAATCCGGAGCCAACAGACGAAAACCTTTCTATGCTCAAAAAAACGGTTGTGGATTTCGGAGCCGATCTGGGAATAGCTCACGACGGTGATGCAGACCGGATGATGGCAGTAGACGAGAAAGGCAATTTCGTATCAGGAGATGAGCTACTTGCAATTTTCGGGCTGTATGAATGCGGAAGCAGCAAAGGGACTGTGGTTGTGCCAGTAGACACCTCCATGATGGTTGACGACTTCCTTAAAGGCTCGGAAATCGTGAGGACTAGGGTTGGGGATGTCTATGTTGCAGAAGGGATTAAAAAATGCGGAGCCATCTATGGAGGCGAGCCTTCAGGAAGCTGGATTTTCCCGAAAATTTCCTACTGCCCGGACGGAGTTTATGCAGCCGCAAGACTTGTTGAGATTGTGAAAGAAAAGAAATTAAGCGAGCTAAGGGAAGAACTTCCCTGTTATGCCACAAAAAGAGGGACTCTACCCTGTGCAAACGAAAAAAAGGCAGAGTTTATGAAAAAAGTAAAGGCGAAGCTCGAGCCGCTGGGAGAAGTCCTTGATATCGATGGCATCCGCGTGGAGATGGAGAACGGCTGGGTGCTTGTCCGCCCCTCAGGCACAGAGGCAAAAGTGAGAATTACGGCTGAAGCCCGGGAAAACGTTGATGAGATTTTTGAGATGGCTGAAAAAATAGTGAGGGAGGCGCTTGAATGAAAGCAGTTGTCCTTGTGGCAGGCAAAGGCACAAGGATGGAGCCTTTAACTTCTGACTGCCCTAAAGTCATGCTCCAGGTCGCAAACAAGCCTATACTCGAGCATATCTTGAACTCAGCCATACAAGCAGGAATCGAAGGTTTTGTGTTCATTACCGGATACCTGGAACAGCAGATCAGGGAGTATTTCGGGGACGGAAGCAAATGGGGGGTAAGCATAGATTACGTACAGCAGAAGGAGCAGTTAGGCACTGCAAATGCGATAGGTTATGCAAAGGGACATGTTGAAGAGGCTTTCCTTGTACTTAATGGAGACATGCTTATCGGACAGGAAGACTTAAAAGCCTTACTTTCAAGGACAGAAGAAGCTGTGATCTGCGTAAAAGAAGTAGAGAACCCCTCTGATTTCGGAGTGCTTGAGGTTGAAAATAATAAAGTAGTGAGGATAATTGAAAAACCTAAAAACCCTCCCACTAAACTTGCAAATGCCGGAGTATACCTTTTCAGAGAATCCATATTTGATTTCATTGATAGAACTCAGGCCTCGGTGAGAAAGGAATTCGAGATTACGGATTCAATCCAGATGTTGATCGATAGTGGAGCAGCTGTGGGTTACAGCCCTCTGGAAGGCAGGTGGATAGACATCGGATATCCCTGGGACCTTCTGAAAGCAAATGAACGACTCCTGAAAGACCTTAAAAGCAGGTGCGAAGGTACAGTGGAACCGAATGCCACTATAAAAGGCGAAGTTGTTATTGGAAAAGGAGCTCTTATCAGGAACGGTTCTTACATTGAAGGACCTGTTATAATAGGGGAAAACTGCGATATAGGGCCTAACTGCTTCATCCGCCCTTCCACAGCAATTGGAAACCACGCTAGGGTTGGAAATGCCGTTGAAATCAAGAATACGATAATCATGGAAGGTACCCATGTGGGGCACCTGAGTTATGTAGGAGACAGCATAATCGGGCGCCGCTGTAATTTCGGAGCGGGCACGAAAGTTGCAAATCTCCGCCACGACGGGAAAAATATAAAAGTAAGGATGAAAGGCAAGATTCTTGATTCGGGCAGGAGAAAACTCGGAGTGATTATGGGAGACGACGTGCATACTGGTATCAATACAAGTATAAATGTCGGTGTGATGATAGAAAAAGGTAAATACACATCTCCGGGAGAAATTGTCAAGCGCTGAGCCTGACATTTAAACTGAAAAATAAGATTTAAACTGAAAAATAAGATTTAAACTGAAAAATAAGATTTAAACTGAAAAATGAGATCAGACTCCTTTCCTCGAAAGAAGAGGAAAGGGGCATTTTAAGATTAAATCCTTTTATAGCTTATGAAGAAAAAACTTGCTGGAAAGTCCAAATTTCTGCCTTTCGGAAGAATCCTTCAGCTTCTACCTTAAAAGAGTCTTCATTCATGCTATTTACAGTTTCCCTTAAAGGATCTTTCGAATCAAGTATTTTTCTTACTGTTTTTTCATCGGTTTCCACGGTTATGGAAGGCTCGAACTTTAAGTTAGAGTCCGTAGGAGTTTCATACCTGTAAAACTTTCCTACTTTTCCTCCTCTCATAAGTAAAGTCGTATAAAGCATCTCGCCGTTCTCAAGTTTGATTCTTGCGGCGATTTGTTCACTTCCCACAAGCCTTTGAAGAATTGTGGGGACCCTATCGAATTTTTGATTATAAAGTTCGGCTTTTACGCTCAGTTCTGTAAAGAGATCATTTTCAACATGAGGGTTATCAGAGGCTTTAAAGAGGTCAGCTTCTATGACATTAACTGAACTAACTGCACCTGCTATTGGGACAAAAAAAAGTATGATGAGAAGGAAAATACTGAAAGCCTTGGTTTTACTACAAGGTACCATAATTGAGAATAAGAAGCAGGAATATAAAAAGATTATCAACAGAATTCCAAATAAAAATTAAAAGCTAGATAAAAACCCGAGTTTGACAGAAGCATACATTATATAATGTGCAAATGGACTTCATGCTTCTGTTTTCCTCATAAAATTCAAATTTTTATCGTGTGTTTTTTGATTTTGACACTTTTCATTTTTCCAAAAATGCTGTGTCGAAGCAACGCGTTTTTTGTGAGAAAACCCTGTACTAATTAGTATAATCTGTCAAATCTAATTAGTATAATCTGTCAAATCTAATTAGTATAATCTGTCAAATCTAATTAGTATAATCTGTCAAATTCGGTAAAATAAAAAATAGAAATTTACCGAAAAACACAGTTTTTACAGACGGTAAATTTCAAAGTTTAAGAGATGGCCTGAAAACTTCGGAACAGTATTTGTCAAAGACCTGATCTTCAACCTGCTCGCAGACTTTTTTATAATCTTTTGATTTCGGATCATGCTTGCTCATCGTTTTCTTGACTTCAGAATTCATCCTATCAAGAGTTTTTTGGTCGAAACCTTCTGTATTCTCCATAGTAAACATAAAAATCATACTCTGAAACTTACCTTATCTAGGCACTTAAGATTCTTAAATTATCAGGCTGCATATCACAGACATAATACCATTGTATAAATTTAGTTATACATAGATATTAGTCTGGTACTTTATTGAATATATTTATAGGTTTTTAAACTATTCTCGAAAAAATTTTGATTCGATAATTAAATATATTTATAGGTTTTTAAACTATTCTCGAAAAAATTTTGATTCGATAATTAAGACTTTTATATTATTCCTCTGATATATTAGCTTTATCTCTTAGTCAAACATTCATGCACACTACAAGGGCCAGTATTTCAAAATTTTAGCTTCATATCTTTTAGAAAGCCTGTCATTTTACATAACCGATGATTCAAGCATACTTCGAACGATAGATCACTTATTTATTTACTCATATAAATATTTTACACTTAAGTTATTCCCGGGATATATACATTTGTACATTGAATATTTGAATATAAAATGATACCTGAGCCCTGAAAATAGATACGAAGGGTAAGCACTTCAAGAATGACTAATTTGAATTTTTTTAGAAGACATTTCATTCTAAGCTCTTCGTAAAAGTTGAGGCTTTCGCAATCGAATATACGTATTGGTTTATAGGGTTAATTTTATTAGCTCTTCTGATTACTATAGAGGTATAGAAAAGTATTCGAGTTGATAACAAAGTGCGACCAGTCTCACAAAGAGTGAACGTGAAAAAGACTCATGAAACCAATACCGAGTTTGGAAAATCTACGTCAGAGCTTCTGATTCTGAAGCCTGAAGGCTATCCATTAAGCGGCATGATGGACGAATATCCTGTGATTGAGAACAGGGATGTTTTTGAATTCTATGCCCGAGAACAATGGAATGGATATGTTGCACGTAAGGGAGATTATCTTTTTGATCGACGGATGTTCCCTGATTTTGCTTATCGAATTATAGACGTCGAACCTGCAGAATCAATGATAGGGAATTCAACTTCGATTATTGTAACTGAAGAGGAGACCGGCCTTCCTTCTTCGACAGAAATAAAAAGTAGAGTTAATTTCGAAGATGTAATTGGACAGGAACTTGCAAAGCAAAAGTGTAGGCTAATCGAACGCTTCCTGGAAGATCCCGAACGCTTCGGGAAATGGGCGCCAAGAAACATCCTCTTTTTCGGGCCCTCGGGAACCGGAAAAACTATGCTTGCAAAAGCTCTTGCAAACAAGACCGATGTGCCTATTATCCCTGTTAAAGCTACCCAACTTATAGGAGAATATGTTGGAGATGGAGCCCGCCAGATCCACCAGCTCTACGACCGGGCAGAAGAGATGGCTCCCTGCATAATCTTCATTGACGAACTTGATGCTATAGCTCTGGACAGAAAATTCCAGGAGTTAAGGGGAGACGTAAGTGAAATCGTAAACGCTCTTCTGACCGAAATGGACGGTATAGTCGAACGTGATGGAGTCTGTACCATCTGCTCCACAAACCGTATTCACTCGCTGGACTCTGCTGTAAGAAGCAGATTTGAAGAAGAGATTGAATTTGTTCTCCCGGGAGAAGAGGAAGCCCTTCGCATTTTCGAATCAAATGTAAAGACCTTCCCCCTGCAGGTAGAGGACTGTAATTTCCAGGCCCTTGCAAAGAAAACAAAAGGACTTTCGGGCAGAGACCTTGTGGAAAAAGTTTTGAAAACGGCCCTTCACCAGGCAATTATCGAAGACAGGGAAATAGTAACAGTTAAGGATTTCGAAAAAGCCCTTGCAAAACTTGGCAGAAAAGATCTCACACATGATCCCTCTGAACTCTATGTTTAAACCACAAAAACTTATGTTTAAGTCATAAAAATTGTAGTACGCCACTTTTAAAGTATGCTATTTTTTAAGGTATTATACTTTAAAAGTAAGAGATTTTGTAGAGTACTGTACTAATTGTAGTACGCCACTTTTAAAGTATGCTATTTTTTAAGGTATTATACTTTAAAAGTAAGAGATTTTGTAGAGTACTGTACTTTTACACGCTTTTCTTCTTTTCCTGAAAGCTTGGGAATAGTTTTATGTACAGAAATCGATATTGTCTATCTAAAGTGTATTTGAATAAGGTCTATAATCAGACACGAGATAAGCATCAAAAGGGATCCTATGAACGAAATACGCGAAGTTGACCGGTTTGAATGCAAGGTTATAAATGTAATTCAGAACCTGATCTGGAAAGGTATAACAGTCGAAGAAAAAAATACTAGAGGCCGGGTATATTTCGGGAGAGTTAATGGTGAACTCGACATTAACCAGGGCGACACCCTCCATCTAGGTATCAGGCCTGTCTACGAGGTAGAAGACAAAACCATGAGAGTTACACTCTATGATGCTGAGGACAAAAAACTGGATTGGACTCTTGTCTGAGTATAAGATTCCATTGTAATGTGTGTTTACACTACAGTTTCCTGGCAAAAAACCTTGATAATTCTTAGTCCTTTTTTAAAGGATCTTCAAACTTTTTAATTTATTTCAAAAAATTCTAATTCGATTCTAAAAATACTTTTTCAAAATAATATATCGCTTCTTTTTAGTCTACGATTTTTAAATATGAAGGTTTAAAGCTTCATTCCGGCCTGTAAGGGACTTCAATTTCCATCAGGTCTTCGGCTACAATCACATTTTCAAATATCTTTTTCGAATCAGTCAGGATAGGCTCAACATCATCTGTATAGCGCGAGCTAATATGAGTAAGGATCAATTTCCTGACCCCGGCTTCCTTTGCAAGGGCTGCAACTTCCCCAGCCGTCGAATGCCTGGATTCTTCTGCCCAGTCTGCCATCTCGTCGGCAAAACTGCAGTCATGAATCAGGACGTCGGCTTCCCTGCTAGCCTCGAGCATGGATTCGCAGGGTCTGGTATCCCCGCTGTATACGACAGTCCTTCCGGGTCTCATGGCTCCCATTACATCCTCCGGTTTTACGAGTTTTTCATTGACTTCTATAGGGATTCCCCTTTGCAGTTTTGCGAAAAGGGGGCCAGGAATGATTCCTAGTTTAACTGCTTTTTCCCTGTTGAAACGCCCGGGGCGAGGATTTTCTACAAGTGCATATCCCAGACTCGGGATACTGTGCTCTGTCTTTAAGGCACGTATCAGATAATCTTTTCCTTCCACAACATCTCCTGGTTTTAACTGTATGCCCCGGATTTCATATTTAAGGTTGAAATAGCCAAAGGCTTTAAAAAGCTCAGTAAATTCCCTTGTCCCTTCTGGGCCGTAGATCATAAGAGGCTCTTTTCTTCCCATGAAAGACATGGTTTGGATCAGGCCTGGAATTCCCAGGAAATGGTCCGCATGGAAATGACTGACAAAAATAGAGGAAAGACTCATCATTCCTGTTTTTGCCCGCATCATCTGCTGCTGGGTGCCCTCTCCGCAGTCAAAAAGGATAAGTTCCCCTTCTCGGTTGACCATTACTGCAGATGGGTTTCTATTGCGGGTCGGAAGAGAACCTCCAGTACCAAGAAAAATTATGCGAAGCATGATGAACTCACTAATACTTAAGAGGTATTTATTGATTACCACCTGAAAGTACCAGAGAATCCTAATACATTCAAAATGTTTAAGCTAAACCTCCATCTTCAGAAATATATTTGTGTCAGCATATGTATCAAACTTCCAATGTCCAGATCTTCCCATAGTTACTTGGAACGATAATTTGCAATTCCCCCCCGCAGAAACTTCCTTTAAATTATCCAGGCCGTGAAGTTCTTCCCGGTAGTTGCCGCTAAGTGGAAATTTGAAATAAACTACCTGATCCTGAGCTCCGAAGTTATTTTGGAATTCTGACTCACATGTCGGAGCTCCAATACACACAATTATGTATGCATCAAATAAATTACAATATCAGAATAAAAATTAAATATAATAAGAATTAAGAATCCATATAACTTTCGAAACCTGATTTCTGAAAAATGCTCCTGAGAGTTTATCCACCGATTTTCAAATTTTCAGCGAATGAAAGCCAAAAAACTGGAAATTTCCAAATTGTAAAAAGCAAAAGAATACCGAAGTTTTGGGTTTCTAGAGTACAAACATAATGCACCACTTTTGACTCTATTTTCAGGATATTATATATTCTAAAAACTCGTTAACCTTCTCCAGATTACACATTTCTATCCCAAAATAATAAAGGAACCTCGTCACATGTCAGGAAATTACGGAAAAGTTTACCTTGTGGGTTCGGGTCCAGGAGACCCCGAACTCCTTACCCTTAAAGCCCGTCGGCTCATAGACAGTGCAGAAGTCATCGTCTACGACCAGCTTCCGGGAAAAGTTATCCTGAGCTCCATGCCGGAAAGTGCGGAAAAAATTGACGTTGGAAAATATGCTGCCAACCACACCATGTCCCAGACAGAAATAAATGAAGTGCTGGTGCAGAAAGCAAAGGAAGGAAAGATGGTGGTCCGGCTTAAAGGAGGAGACCCCTACGTATTCGGAAGGGGAGGAGAAGAAGCTGAAGTGCTTGTATCAGAAGGCATAGAGTTCGAAATCGTACCAGGAATAACTTCTGCAATTGCAGTTCCTGCTTATGCTGGAATTCCGATAACCCACAGGGAAAGCACGTCAATGGTCACATTCATAACAGGGCATGAGGACCCCACAAAGGAGGAAAGCGGACTTGATTGGGAGACCCTGGCAAAATTCGAGGGAACTCTTGTGATCTTTATGGGAGTCAAGATGCTCAGGCGAAATACCGCAGAACTCATGAAGCACGGCAAAAATCCAAAAACCCCGGTTGCGATCATTGAAAGGGGAACCCGGCCTGACCAGCGGGTAACAGTAGGAACCCTTGAAAACATCGCCAACCTGGCAGACGAGCGAAAAGTAAAAGCTCCTGCTATCACGGTTATAGGAGATGTGGTAAACCTACACGAGATCCTCGGAGAACAGAGGACAGAAGCAGACTTTTAACCCGGCACAAAAGGAACGGGAATATAACAGGAGAAAGGAATATGGCAGAAGAAAAAAGACCTGTCCTTGCAATCATGAGGCCGGAAAACTACAGGGAAAAATCAGAGGCTCTTGCTAGGGATTACGGCTTTGAACCTTTATATGCCCCCATGATCCGGCTCGAAGGCATGAAAGATGAAGGGTTTGAGCCCTTCGTACAAAGAGTTCTGGCAGGAACTTCTGACTATGTAGTCTTTACCAGTGCAAACGGAATCAGTTTTACTCTGGAAAAGCTCTCTGAAAACGAAAAAGAAAACTTTATCGCGGCGCTGAAAAAAAGAAAGGTAATAGCAATTGGCCCCAACACTGAAAAAGAACTCATAAAAATAGGAGTTGACAATCCTTTTTTGCCTGGAGACTATAGCTCCGAAGGCATTGTAGAAGCTCTCTGCCCTGAAGTAAAAGGGAAAACAGTGGACCTTGCAAGAAGCGCCTTTGGAGCTAAACTCTTAATAGAAGGGCTCGGAAAATGCGGGGCTACAGTCTATGATACCCATGTGTACACTCTAAGCATTCCTGAAGGAGCGGTACAGAAAGAATTGATAGAAAGCACCCTTGCAGGAGAAGTGGATGCTTTTGCCTTTACAAGCTCAATGATGGTTAAAGGCTTTATGAAGCATGCGGATCGGTTGGGAGCAGGGGAAACCATAAAAGAGCATCTTAACAGGGCTGTTGTAGGAGCCATTGGAACCCCTACAGGAAATACCCTGAAAAAACATGGGGTCAACGCGAACGTTATCCCAGAAGAGTTTACTTTCGAAGCGCTGTTAAAGGCTATCAAGAGCCGATTTTGAGACGTGAATCGTATGATAGGCATTTCAAAACTTTACTGCGGAACCGTGGAGCCTTCTGATGCCCTCCGCTATGGAAGAGAATCAAAGAAGCTTCCATCTCACCTGTTGCAGTTTTCAAAAGATAAAAAGCCTGTAGTGGTCTGGAACATGACCCGTAGATGCAACCTGAAATGTGTCCATTGCTATGCCCAGGCAAAAGATATCGAATTTGAAAACGAGCTTTCGACCGAAGAAGGCAAGGCTCTCATCGATGACCTTGCAAATTATGGAAGTCCGGTAATCCTTTTTTCAGGAGGAGAGCCAACCCTTCGAAAAGATCTGCCAGAACTTGCAGCCTATGCTCGCGAAAAAGGGATGAGAGCTGTGATTTCAACAAATGGAACGCTTATAGACCGAGATTTGGCAAAAAGATTGAAGGATGTAGGGCTTTCTTACGTTGGTGTTTCCCTTGACGGCATAAGGGAAACGAATGACAGGTTCAGGGGAATGAAAGGAGCATTTGATGCAGCCCTCAGTGGCTTGCATAATTGCCAGGAAGAAGGCATAAAGGTGGGGCTACGTTTTACCATCAATAAGCAAAACGTCAGAGATATTCCTGCAATTTTTGACATTCTCGAAGAAGAAAAAATTCCTAGAATATGTTTCTACCATCTGGTTTATGCAGGCAGAGGTTCGAAAATGGTAAGTGAAGACCTCTCCCTCGAGGAATCCAGGCAGGCTGTGGACCTGATCATGGAGAAGACAAAAAAACTGCACGAAAAAGGCTTCCCTGCCGAAGTTCTGACTGTGGACAATCACTGTGACGGCCCTTACCTGTATATGAAACTTCTTAATGAAAATCCGGAAAGAGCTGCAGAGGTATTCGAGCTTCTCTCCATGAACCAGGGTAATTCATCAGGAATCGGGATCGGATGCGTATCATGGGACGGCTCAGTGCACGCTGACCAGTTCTGGAGACATTACTCCTTTGGAAATGTAAGGGAACGTCCGTTCAGTGAAATCTGGAATGACCTCAGTGATGAACTAATGGCCGGGCTCAAAAACCGGAAACTCCTGATCAAAGCTCATGGAGACAGCTGCGCCAGATGTAAATGGTTCGACGTCTGCAATGGGAACTTCAGGGTAAGAGCTGAAGCCGTATACGGGGATGTTTGGGCGGATGATCCTGCCTGCTACCTTACAAAAGAAGAAATAGGGTATTATGAAGCCTGATATTTTCCGGGCTTTTTTTACCCAGCTATTTTTAAATTCTATAAAAAAAATTAAAAGATTATTTTGGCTTTTTTTTGAATCTTCAAGCGTAATACTCGTTTCTGGCCTCGACCATAGCTTTAATGTGGGAAAGAGGAGTCATAGGTGCGATTCCACAGCCAGGAGCAAGTACGTCTATTCCTTCTGCGAGAGCTTTTTTAGATTCTTCTTTGATCTTCTCAATCGGGCCGGGCAGTAAAATGAAGGGACTTGAGATATTTCCTACTAGTCTTGCCCTGTTCCCGAGCACTTCCTTAGCATTTTTGATGCTGCCAACTTTTTCTTCAACACTCAGGCCTTCGAAACCGCAGTCTGCCATATAGTCAAGGATATGGCTTACATTACCGCAGATATGCAGAACTGTAACTGAATCGACTTTTGAGGAAAATCTCTGCAAGCTCGACTGGAGTTCTTTTTTAAAGGAATCTGGACTCATCAGGTCAGGAGATGCTACAGGATCGGCAATGGAAATGACATCTGCTCCTGCAACAACCATCGAATTTGCATAGGTTATTGTGGCGTCGGTTGCAAAATCCAATACCTGTCCTAAGAGTTCGGGTTTTTTAATAGACCATTTCATAAAGGTCTTTACGCTCGCCAGATCCGACGCAAGGGTCACTGGGCCTTCCAATCCACCTATAATAGGTACGTCTGGCCCTACTCTCTCTCTTATGATTTTAATTGCAGCAAGTACTGCTGGAATCCTGCCCTTATCAAGCAGGTTCTCAGGCATTTCCATGCCTTCTAGATCCTTAGGATAGGGATGTGCAGTAACAGAAGGCTGCCTGTTCTTTGTTCCCATATTGACTTCACAGCCCATGGCCTCGGCAAGTACAGTCAGGCAATAAGGAAGCCTTACAGCTTCGAGCCCGCTAAGCTCATAGTTTGCAATTGCTAGCTTTGCCATCTTTTCAGGGTCAGAGTGAGCTTCCGGCCAGGAAGCTCCCACTTCATCCATTAATTCCACAATTCCCGTCTGGGTTACGGAACAAACAGGTACTTTGTCAACTTTCTTTCCCTCTAGCGCGTTTAAAAGCCTCTCTTTAAGTGTCATGTCACCCATAGTTGATCTCCCCACTTTAAGTTTCAATTTAAAGTTTTATGATCTCACTTATTTTCAGCTTTACTGATCTTTAGCATATTACTGACCTAAAAATCAGTTTTGAAGATAGCCTTGGTAATCCCTTTGAGGAACGTCAAAGTTTTCAGGATTTCCGTCACAGACAAATAATCGCCTTCAGGAAACCGAAATCCCCATGCTCAGATTGACTAGTATATCTATGTTTTATGCTATATGATTGTTTGGGAGTACACAAACCGAATACTGGAAAATGAAAGATAAGAGTTTTCCAAAAAAAGAAAAAGGATAAAGCAAAAGACAAAAACAAAAAAACAATAAGCAAAGAACAATAGCAAAAAACAATAAGCAAAGAACAATAAGCAAAAGAAAAAAGCAAAGAACAATAAGCAAAAGAAAAAAGCAAAATAAATAATGGCTCTTCGCTATTCCTTATGGATAAGATGCTTTTTCAATTTACCCGCATTGGTTTTTGTGATGATATCCACACGAA
>MDTP02000084.1 GCA_001714685.2 Methanosarcina sp. Ant1
ATTACATAAATATAGAATTATAAATTTTATGTAATGGTGTTACACTTACTTTTATCACTGGATTTTGGAACTGAGTCCAGCTTTCCAGTATTTTTTTTATCTATAGGAAAATCTTTAGATTTCCCTTTTTCGTTTATCGAGGTTTGCGTTCAGGATGTAAACTCAGCCCTTAACTTATGGAACTATCAGTTTATTTATAAATGATTTTGATCTGAGGCTCTTAGAAATCCTCGAAGAGAATATCTAACCTGTTAGTGATGACTGTGTTTACGAAAGTTATGGGAATCTTATTGACATGCAGTTTGTAAAATAGAAAGTAATGGGAGTTCCGAATTTAGGAAGATGCAGGTTCAATAGTAAATTTACCAGTACCCTTGCTTCGCTTAAGAATAATTATGTCTGGTAAAGAAAAAGTTGACGCTTTTTGATATTTTGTGGGATCATCAATATTTAGCATTGATCCCGCTAGCAATTGGCCGCCATCAATCAAAAATTCAGAAAATAATAAAGTCTCCCAATTAATATGGTTGTCCATTTGTATTCAGTTGTTGTTATTCCACAATAATCAAATAACGTCTAACCTCATTCTTTTCTCGTGACTTTGGAGTTTTTAGAACTATCGTGTCGCAATAACATAAAACGCCATCAAGAGGAGCTTTCGATATTTCCCCCTAAAACACCAACCCTATATCAGTGGACGACCATTAATATCTTTTAGTAAAAAATAAAACTTTACATCGATTGATCTCTTTTGTTATTCCTTTTCCGGATTTATAGAATCAATCAATTTCCTGATCAGAAAAGCTGTAATAAAAACTTTTACTGGTTAAAAACGAGATAACTTTCGGAATGAGATTGATATGAATCTGGAAAATGATCAGTAGCACTAAAAGCAAGGATCTAAATTAAAAAGAACGTCCATTTATGATAAAGTGACTTACTTTGAAGTTAAATTATAAATACCTTTAATTTAATACCATTTATTAGTCAAATTGCTATAGGGGGAGTAAAATATGGCGGACTTGATAGGACTTGCTGTAGTTTTTCTAATATTAGCACTGATTGCTTATGTACTGGGCGCACAGGGGATTGCAGGTTTCTCTATGGAGATTGCAAAGTGGCTTGTCATAATCTTTATCGTACTTGCAATCATCACGTTTTTCTTCAGGTGACAGAAACCTCTAAAAGTTTTGGATATAAATCGGGGGGATAGACAGATATTCAGATCCAGTTAATTCACATTCAGAGTCAGTTAACTTTGTAAAATATAGCAATGGCTGACAATTAGTTCGTCAGGCACTTAATATTTAATTTATTTCTCTTTATTTCTCTTTCTTATTAATCGGGGTTCAGTATCATCTTCCGAAGAAGCAATTTTAAGTTTCAGATAAGCTAATCCGTAACTTTTTTCAAATGCAAGCTAAGTTATCAATTCCAAGGCATCATTTCCCTAGAGTTAACTCATTCTTTCAAAATTAATTGATCAAAGGCACACTGCGGTAGAAAATGTCTACATTGAGTGAATAAGTAAACTGTTAAATTGGCCTTGATTATATTGATTCAACTTAAATCAATAGCTTTAGATACTGAGCTACCAGTCCATCTCTGTTAGTTATATTATATCAGTTTTCTAATATTAATCAATACCAATGTACTTATATTCTTTTGTTTGTATCCCAAGTTAATTAATCGAAGTGTTAACCATACATCCTTTGAATTTATAGGGGAATCAACATAAACAAGTTAATCATTTTATTGGCAACTTTTCTTATTTTATTAGGCTCAGGAATTGGGACAGCTGAGATTTTTGTCCAGCCAGGAGATTCTATACAGGCAGCAGTGGACAATGCAACAAGTTCAGGCGATGTAATTATCTTAAAACCCGGAACGTATACCGAAAATATCAAAGTAAACACGAATAATCTCGAAATAAAGTCAGAATCCGGGAATCCTGATAACACAATAATCAAGGCTGAAAACTCAAACGATAATGTAATCTCTCTTCTGCAAGCAAATAATGTGAAAATTAGTGGGCTTGAGATTACTGGAACAAAAGATATTTACGCAGGAATCTATCTCTCCGGATGTAATAACTGCATCATTGATCACAATAAACTTTTAGGCAACTCATATGGGATGTATGTTCTGAATTCCACAGGGAACACGCTCTTAACTAATATAGTTACGAACAATGGGGATTATGGGATCTTATTCTCAACTGCCAATGGCAATACTCTCTCAGACAATACGGCTTCCAACAATAAACGTGGCATCCATATTGGCACTTCTGACGGCAATAAACTCTCAGGCAATACTATTTCTTTAAATAGTGTTTATGGTCTTTATGTCTGCCCCAAAAGCGACAACAACGTTGTTTTCAACAACTATTTCAATAACACGGTTAACGGAGATATTAAAAACGGAACCGGAAATTCCTATAATACGACAAAAAGTGCAGGCACTAATATTGTCGCTGGACCATATATTGGAGGTAACTTCTGGGCAAAACCTGATGGTACCGGATTTTCCCAAACTGCAGCCGATGGGGATGGAGACGGCATTGCTGATTCGGGATATAAATTAGAGAAAAGTATCTATGCTGATCAACTGCCTCTTGTATCTGCATCCGGCCCGCAGCAACCAGTAATTCCGGTAGCAAATTTTGAAATGAGTACTACTAATGGTTCTGCTCCTCTCTCAGTCCAGTTTACGGATTATTCGGAAAATACAGTTTCTTTGAGTTGGGACTTTGAAAACGACGGCGTAGTGGACTCTACGGACAAAAATCCGGTCCGTATGTATGAAAGTCCTGGGACTTATACCGTTAATCTCACTGCTGCCAGTGAAAAAGGGGCGGCTTCAAAAACTGCCATAATAACTGTTACGCAAACTATTGGAGATAACTCCGGAAGCAGTGGAACCGGAGATAATGGGACTGAAGATAGTGGAAGCAGCAGCTCTGGTAGCAGTCACAGCAGCCATAAAAGTGAGGGAAGCAGTGGTGGTGGCGGATCCCCTGAACCTCAAAGTAATGTTGAGGCTAAAGAGATTTCACAGTTCTTCATTGCAAGCGGAAATCCTGTAAAGTTTGATTTCTCAAAGAACGCTACTTCTGTTGTATATGTGAGCTTCGATTCAAAGAAGACCGTTGGCAGGACAACGGCTATAGCCGAGATGCTTAGAGGAAAATCCACCCTGGTTTCAGAGCTACCCTCTGAAGAAGTCTACAAATCACTTAATATTTGGGTCGGAGATGGCGGGTTTGGAACTTCAAAGAATATCGAAAACGCAGTCATATGTTTCAAAGTTGAAAAATCCTGGATACAGGGTAAAAATATCGACCAGTCTTCTATCACCTTGAACAGGTACAACAATGGAAAATGGGGGCAACTGCCAGTAAACCTGACAGGGAAAGATAACGGGTTTTTGTATTTTACAGCTAAAACTCCTGGATTCTCATCCTTTGCAATAACAGGTAAGGCTAAAAAGGGAGAAACTGCAGTAACTAATTCGCAACCTGCTTCACAACCTGCTTCACAATCTGGATTCGAAACTGGCAACCTTAGCAAAGAGGGTAATGTCACTGCATTGGGCTCAGGGGTTGGACAGGCACTTGAAAATAGAGCAAGTACGAAATCACCTGGATTTGAAACAGTTTACGGAGTAATCTCCTTAATTGCTTTATTCTTGTATAAGAAGAAATAAAACCAGGAATTAAGTAAGGGTAGAGATGGAAATAATTTAATAAAAAACATTTGAATGAAGGTTTCGAACCTTCATTTTCTTTTTTGTATCTTTTAGAGGTTTAAACAAAAAGAGTATACTAAGGAATAGCTAGAAAATAACTTCAAGTTTTCACTTTGTGAATAGCTCTATAATTCTATTTCCCCAAATAATCATCAAAGACAATAGCGGTAACTGAAATACTTGAAATTATATTCTTGTCATTCCTAACCTTAATTTGACAGATTCTACTAATTAGTACAGTATTTTCTTAAGAAAAAGCATTGCATCGGCGCAGAATCTTTCGGAAAAATGAAAAATGTCAAAAATCAAAAAACACAAGATAGAACTTTGAATTGTATGAAGAAAACATAAGCATGAAGCCCATTATACATTATAAAATGTATGCTTCTGTCAAATTCGGGTACTAATATGTTTGCCCACTTAGTTTTGAGGAATAATTGTTTATATAGTGGCATTATATAAGAATTCCATTGGGGCACTCTTGAGGATTTTCTTGTAAAAAACGAAAGATTATTGCAATGATCAATAAGGAATTTTGAAAGTTTGATTTCCATTTATCCTTTTTTTCGGAAATGACTTTTCTATCGTGCTTGAAAACGAATATTTCCAAGTAAAAAAACTCCTCTACATCAGGATTATTTCTTACTGATTAAAATACATTGGAACTATCCGCTGCAGGTAAATCGTATATTCAAATTATACCTAAGCTGTCTAATGGCTTATTTACCTAATTTAGGACTCTTAATTGCTCGGGGTTTTCTCTCTGCTAACAAATGTGAACTCTAAGAACTGGAATCCAGCCCGGCCTTTGGCAGGAGACATATTGAATCAATTTTCTTTTTAGTATCCATCTTGCCTCATTATGATAGTTGTATAATTATCCAGAAACGCTTTTATATCTAGTCGAGGAGGTACGTCATCGAAAATTTGGGGAAACTCTATAAGATATGAGAAAAGTGGGTTTCATTCAAGTTTTTAGAAAATATATAACTCAAGATTTGCTCTGCTCTGCTACCATTGGGTGGCTAATCGATGACGAGCTCTTGTGAAGTTAAAGAGACTCGATGAGTTTTGTAAGCAGACATATTAGCGCAAAAACGGATTATCGGCGTCGAAAAATAGGCTTCCTGAAGTCTATCGAATGCAAAGGTAAATAGTAATTACATACAGGTGCAGGTGGGTCAAGCCCAGATCCACCTTCAATAATTCACCAGAATCTCACCCAAGATTCACTTTATAACCTACAAGGGTCCTACCCGGGATCCAACCCAAAATCCCAACCTGCGATCCAACAGTGGTCCTCCAGATTCACCCCAAAATCCCTGGACTCAGCCCAATACCCAGATTCGAAGTCAGGACGCAACTGAAGGCTCACCCCAAAATCCGGTTCATCCCAAAATCCAACCTGGAAACTGACCCCGGATCCAATCGAAGATCTAACCCGATCCAATAAAAACGGTCGTATGAAATTATGCAGATTGTTAAAGAGAAACCCCAGATAGACCTTGTCTTGAAAGCTTACATACCGGCAATAAGACAAGAAATTGAGCAAAAAGACAGACACATCGACGCACTTAAAATTTACAGCTGTTTAAATGAATTTGAGACAGCTAACTTTGAAACCCAAAACCCGGAAACGAAATATCTAATCTCATTCAATACCAGTACCCTATCTGGTAATACGTATAAGGTTGTAGAATCAGGCTTAAATCTTCTGCAAACTGCAGAGAAGCATTCTCTAAATTTCAACCTTGAGTTGACTGAAACTGGTTTACAAGTCGTCACTGGCTGGACAGCAGAATCCTGTTTTCGTCCTTTAGTCCGGGAAGATTGGAACTAAGGGCAATAAAACGGTGTTAACATGTCAGTTAACCAATCGGTCAACCGGATAGTTACGGGTTCCGGTGTAATACTTGCAGGAACCTTCCTCGGACTGCTGTTTGATATTCTCATTAAAAGAGTTCTCACATCATACCTCTCACCAGGCGATTTCGGAACATATTCCCTCGCACTTACGGTAATATCGATCACAGGCGCCGTAGCAACACTTGGGCTTAATGAAGGCGTGCCCAGGTATATTGCATTTTTCAGGGGAAGTAATGAGGAACAAAAGATTCATGAATTAATTATCTCAGCCATAATCATGGGCCTGATTGCCGGTGTGCTTGCCATGCTAGTCTCCCCGGTTTTGTTTGAACATTTAGCCGGGAAAGGGTTTGACATACAAGGTAATATCTTGTCCGTAATCAGGATATTGATCTTTGCAATTCCGTTTACTATACTCCTGAACCTGACAGTAGCAATCTACAGGGGATTTGACCGCACGAGTGTCAACATGTATTTCTATAATATCATAAGACCGGTGTCCCTGCTCGTATTTGCTTCAACTGCCGTGTTTCTGGGTGTATCCTTGCGTGGTGTAGTGCTCTCCGACCTGCTCTCCATGATATTCACGTTCGGAATAATGTCAGTTTATTTCGTCAAGAAACCCCCATTCAAACCTGAATGGAAATTGAAATTCAGCGAGCCAACCAAACAGCTAATCAGGTATTCGTTTCCGCTTTTGATAAGCGCGACTCTAATAAACCTCATGACCTGGACAGATACTATAATTCTTGGCTATTTTAAGTCAACTGAAGTAGTCGGAATTTACAGTGCGGTGTATCCACTCGTAGGGTTTCTGACCATGATAATAAACTCTATTGGCTTTGTGTACATCCCCGTAATATCAAAATTGTGGGGAGAAAACAAGACTCATTTAATTGGCCCTATCTACAAGATAATGACAAAATGGTGCTTCATGCTCACCTTCCCGGTCTTTGCATTGATGTTTGTGTATCCTGAGTTTCTTCTCACGAAAATATATGGGGCAGAATATGCAAGCGGCGCTATTGTCCTGCGTATCCTTTCTCTGGGATTCGTGACAAACTCGTACTTAGGATTTCGCTATCATAATATAATAGCATCCGGAGATTCTGACTTCCTGATGAAATGCTCTGTAGCAAGTGCAGGAACAAATGCCCTTCTTAACTTCGTACTCGTACCTCAATTTGGTATGGTGGGTGCAGCGACCGCATCTGCTATATCTTTTGCATCGATCGAAGTCTTAATGGCCTTAAGGCTCTGGAAGAAGCAAAACATTCATCCATTCACTCCTATGTATAGGAAGTTGAGCATCATATGTGCCATTATGGTTGTGTCCATGCTAGTAGCGAAAGATGCGCTTCTACTTTCTGGAACAAACTGGGAATGTGCAGCTTTTGTTATCATTTACTTTGTGATCATCCGGTATGCAAATGTGCTGGACAACACAGAGATAAACATAATAAAAGAAATAAGAAAGTATCTTCGGTATAACATAGACATTCGTATTCCTCAGACACTCAAAGCACTTACATCATAATTTACTTCCCGGGTGGTCAGGAAGGCCGGCTAACATTTCTTTGAGGTATACCGGCAATTCTATTTTTTATAAAGTTTTAAACAGGGTACTTCACATATTCAGGTGAAGGGGCAATTTTTTAAAAGTTCCCAGTTCTATTCTCATCTAAAGTCCTATTCTCATCTAATATTTTTTTGTGTAAAAACTCCGGAATCCCATCCTGAATTCAAATCTTCTCGTCACAAAACTATAAATAGATAAAATTTAATTTTATATTAATCTGGCTTTGATGCAAATAGTTTTCACCACAGTTTCTTTTCTATTTGCAGCTAGCAAGATTTAGAGAGGTAAAAAATGGCTTTGAAAGATGATATTAAAACTAAGGCCCTTACTGGGGGATTTCAGCTTTTTGGTGTTTCTGACATCAATAAGTTGGAGGAAGTTGAGTTTCCCGCAGGCCGTGGGCTTTCCCGTCCGTCTGAATTAATGCCTGAAGCTAAATCACTGATAGTTATGGGTATGGTTATCTGGGATGAAGGTATGAATGCTGCTATAAGCACGCCCGGAACAGGAGACTTTAGCGGGGGCGAAGCTGAATATTATAATCTCTATTATGAAACTGTCGAGACAAGAGCATGGAGAATTGCCCAGTGGCTCTGGGAAGATAAAGGAATTAAAGCTATTCCCACACATTCTCTGCATGTAAAAGTAGCTGCATATCTTGCAGGATTAGGTTTCATAGGTCACAACACCCTGGTCATAACTCCTGAATATGGCCCAAGAGTGCGCTGGGTCGCTATGCTCACGACGGCTGAACTTGAATCTGATCTACCTTTTACTAGAAATCTTTGTGCAGAACAACCTCTCTGCCAGAAAGATTCCCTGTGTGTAAAGGCTTGCCCCTACAATGCGATAATACCCGGCCCTTCCCAGGGCGTGCCTCCGGGTGAAAAAGTGAATTATGAAAAGTGCGTGGTCTCCCATGAACTTGAGAAAGATATAGATCCGAAGTGGGAAAAAAGAATCCGAAGAATTACGGAAAGAGGCTTTATGGAATGCACAATATGCAACCTTGCCTGTCCTTATGGAAAAGCTGTTGATGAAAAAATAATCCCTGCAAAAAGAGGCCTCATCTAAGAGTAAAAGCCCTATGTGTTCGTATTGCAGGTTATATTATATGATTACATATTATGGATTTTCTTATCCATTTTTTTAATTTCCTTAAGTTCTGACTTTAATTTCTTGTGTTCTGACTTACAATTTCTTATCTTCTGGTTTACTTACTTCTTATTTCACATCTCCTTCTATATTTTATCTCCATCTTTACTATTTTTGTCCATTAGAGTTATCTTTCAGTAGTTTACTACTTTCCTGGTTAGTATTTTTTTTCAGAAAAAATAAATTCTTTAAAAATTTGATAAGACATATTTAATAAAATGCAAGATATTACTTATAGGGGAGATTATGATTTGGGGACACATCGAAAATCTGGTAACCAGAACAATAAAGGAATGGCTGGAAGATGACTCAATAACTTATAGCGCTGCGCTAGCATTTTATTTTGTATTAAGTCTTCCCGCTCTCCTGTTATTTTCGGTATCCGTAGGGAGCATCTTTTTAAAATCACAAAATCTTCAGGATACAATACTAAATTACCTGCAAGGAGTCGTTGATGAGAGTATCATCAATATGATAACTGTACTTTTCGAACACATCCCGGAGATTAATTCCCTGTCTATAGGCGCATTAGTTGGTTTTCTATTACTTCTCTGGAGTGCGAGCAATATTTTCAGGCAATTGAAAAATTTCCTTGAGAGAGCTTGGGATATTGAACCTGCCGAATCCAGTAATATTAAGGATTTTATAAGGGATGCAATCGTGTCCTCTATTATAGTTATATTTTTTGGAGGACTGCTTGTGGTGAGCATTATTATTGAGGGTATCGTTTATTCGGGTTCAAGTTTTCTCCAGGGACTTATACCGTTCTCACCTTTCATTGCTGATTATGCAAGTTCCATAGCCAGTTTCCTTATTCTTGTGCTGTTTTTTATGTTTGCATATAAAATACTTCCAGTTTCAAGTCTTGATCTCAAGTCTATTTTTGTAGGGTCACTTGTAACAGTAATTCTTATAACAATAGGCAAATATGCGGTTGGACTTTTTTTAGTATATAGTAATCCTGTAAGTGTCTTTGGAGCAATAGGATCCATTATAGGGTTATTTCTTCTAATTTTTTATTCCTCAATTATGATTACAATTGGCGTGGAGTTCACAAAGGTTTATTCGGAATCTTGAAACGCTTGTTTTCATAAAGAAGTTTAATCTTCTTCAACTCGTTCTTCCCTTGTCTTATTTTTCTATTTAATCCTGATGAATTCCAGGGAATTTTAAGTCCTTTTAAGTGCGAAAAAATTAACAGAGAATTTTTCCTGAATACTCGGCTTTATTGAAATCACGGTACAAAGCCATCTATTGAAGAACAATCTCTGGTCTGTAGCTTGCTGCTGCAGACAGGATTATAATCTGCTCTTTTTCTGTAAGAGGCAAAGGGTCATGCTTTGATTTATACTCGAAATAGCCATCCGGGATCGAAGCCCCTATAAAAAAAACGGCGTGCTCCCCTCCCGAAAAGTGCATTCACGAGCTTGAAATCAAGAATGTCTTTAAAACCAGGTTGAATGTATTCTCTATCCATATTCAACTCCCCATGACAGATAAATCAAAACATGTATAATACGTATGGCTCTATAACTTGAAGGGAAATTGAGAGATTCAGCCTTAACCTTAAGATGTCCATCAGCTGTTAAACCAGCTAAAAAAGATCATTCGCTACATATGAAAGAATAAGTCCCTTGCTTGAATTTAACCGGCTGTATCTAACAGGTTGTGTCGATATGGAGAAAATTTTCTTATATGTTAAATTAAGGCTTTATTACTCCATGTACTCGTCTCTTCTAGGTGAAAATACCTCAACAGCTATGGAATTTTCCAAAATTGCAGCACTATGAATTATACCTCCTGGAATGCTCCAGGAATCTCCAGGTTCCACTTCAAATGTCTCTTCTCCAATAGTCAGAAGAATCTTACCTGAAATCAAATAACCAGTCTGTTCATGAATATGGGTGTGGATTGGGAGGGCGCTACCGCTTTTCAGAAAAAATTCAGTCATCAAGGTCTTTTCTCCATAAACCACTGCTTTCATGCTGATTCCGGGAAGGACTTCTCTATAGCTCTTTGAGTCATTCTTGCAAAACATAAAACCCTCTAATTTTTTAGTTAAAATCATATATTGAACAAAATCCAGGCGGAAATTTTACTTTGTGATATCTGCTATTGCTCTAGTATCTTATGGCTTACCTTGATATTTAAGGCTTGATCTCTCGATTTTGAAAAAACGCTTTCAATCTAATTTCTTAAATTTTCGATCTTTCTTGATGCTCCAAGTGTAAAATCCGGCAAAATAGACTTATATCCATAATTTTATATAATATTAGCTGATATTCTGTTTCAAGGCATCTGATAATATCTTTTCTAATTTACCCAAACCAGTCTATACACCCCCAAACCATTCCAAATATTAGATGCCTACTACCCTTCAAACTTTTTTCTGACTTCATATTTTTTTCCTTGCAATTCTAAATTTCTATATCCTTTGAAAATATAAAAGAAGTCTTTTAATTTAGCTCACATAGAGATTCTTGAGATTAAGCCTTGGAATGTTCTATAAAAGAACCCTGAAGAGTATCTTGAAAATCCTTGGATGCTATAGAGAAAAATATTCTCCCTGTCATTTTTGAATATGTATTTTGGTTAAAAAAAGAGAGAAAATATTCAGCATCAATTAGTGGATGCTGTCAAATTAAGGTTAAAAAGAAGGGTTTTACAGAAAAAATGCTTTTCATAAAACTAATTTTATACCAGATTTTATATCTCATTTTTAAGTAACTCTATGTTTTCTATGATTCAATTACTAATCCTATATACTATAACTTAGACAAGGATACTATACTTAGATAAGGTCATCGGGGTTTATCTCAATCTTAGCCCCTACTTCCAAGATACCTTTATATATTCTCCTTGTCTATATAGATCTCACTAAATTATTTAGGATACCCTCAGGGGGATTATTTATTACTAAGGATAAACGAAAAGTTCAGTTTACCGGAAATTCTACCTATATTGTGTCCCTTCCCATAAAATGGGTACGGGATATAGGGCTTGAAGCCGGGGACACGCTTACTCTTACACCCATGCCTAACAAAACTCTGCTTGTTTCTTCCAGTACAAGCTCAAGAGAAAACACTACCTTCAATGCTACGATCGACTATATTCACTCAGATAGTGCTGAAAACAACCTAAGGATTCTTATTTCTCATTATCTTGTGGGTTATGATACTATCAGGTTGACTGCCAATAAAGGTTTCAGTGCTTATGACCGCAAGTTTATCAAGGACTCAGTGCGTCAGAAATTGATAGGTCTTGAACTTGTGGAAGAATCCAGGAATGAACTGGTCTTCCAGTGTCTGCTTAATTACAATGACCTTCCCCTTGCCCGGGTAATCAAAAATATGTATGGTCTTGTACTTTCCATGCTCGAAGACTCCATGACCGCTCTTCGGGACCACAATGTGGAAATTGCCGACGATGTCATCCAGAGGGATGACGATGTGGACCGTTTCTATCTTCTTTCTGTCCGTCAGCTCAAAGCTTCAATTGAGGATATCGAACTCTCTGAAAAGATAGGGATACGACATCCACGAGAATGTCTGGGGTACCGGCTCATTACCAAAAGCATCGAGCGAGTAGGGGACCACGCAGTAAGGATAGCCAGAAATGTACTGAAAATGAGCTCAGGAGTCAGCGCTGATGACCCTATTTTCAAGATGTCTGAACTCTCCCGTAAAGTTTTCGAAAGCTCGATAGACTCAATGACAGAAGAAGACCTTCAGGCTATAAACAAAATCGTTGTGGAAGCCAAAAAAGTATCCCAGTTCGGAGTTTCCCTTGAGTCACGAGATGTTGAAGGTTCAGGTAACATTGAACTTAGCATGGTTCTGGAGAGCCTTCGGAGAGTAGCCGAATATAGCGCCGATATCGCAGAAGTTGCACTCAACATGAATATAAAGCAGATCTGAACCTGAGATAATAAAGATATAAAAGGAAGAGGCATAACTGTTAATTCACAAAGCCCTTTACTAATTGTTTTATTTCTTCTTTTTATCTTTGTTTAAAGTTTCTGTTCTGCTTCTCGAAACGTTGAGATAATTAAAATTATGCTTATGTTCTCTTTTTTAAAAATACAACAAAAGCTATATGTTATCTAAAACCTTAAACCATGCCTATGGATTTTCAGATCTTGGATGCAGATTATGCAGTCATTAATGACAGCAGCCCTGTAATCCGCCTCTTTGGCAGGGGAGCGGACGGAAAAAGTGTTTGCTGCTTTGTCCCGGATTTTGAGCCTTATTTTTATCTCAAAGCTTCCGGAGACCTGCATGCTGTAGCCAGGCTTATAAAAGATACTTTTGGGCAGGTTAAAAAGGTCGAAATTGTTGAAAAATTTGAGCCTATCGGGTACCAGAAATCAAAGAAAGAAATGCTCAAAATTACTACCCACCTGCCAAGAGACGTACCTGAGATCAGAGACGAGATTCTGAAGATCCAGGACGTTGTGAGGGCCGAAGGCAAATGGGAAGTTTATGAAAGCGATATTCTTTTCAGAAACCGTTTTTTAATTGACAGTGGTCTTGGAGGCATGGTCTGGGTTTCTGCGGAAGGCGAGCCCGTGGATCCTGCCAGATACTTCAGGATGGGTTCTGCAGGCAATTCCCGTTGTGAGAATTTTGCGCGTGATTCAGCAGTCCTTGCATCCAAGCTAAAGAGAGTCGAAAGCCTGACAATTGCTCCTCTTACATACCTCTCTTTTGACATAGAGTGCCTGCCTCTTGATGGGGGAATGCCTTCTCCAGATGTTTCTCCTATAGTCATGATCAGCTTTTCCTTCGAGCCCGAATATAAAGGGCATAAAACCCTGGTTCTGGTGGCAAAGCCTGCGGATGATATGGAAGGCGATGTCAAGCCCTACAAGAACGAAACTGAAATGTTAAACAGTTTTTTCGAGATATTTTGCGAGTATGACCCTGATATAGTTGTAGGATATAACCATCAGGATTTCGATATTCCTTACATTACAGATAGGGTCAAAGCCCTGGTTGCAAAAGGGGAGGCGATCAATCCGGTTATTGGCAGGGACGGCAGCCAGATAGGGTACCGGAGGTTTGGGCTAATTACCCGGACTGAAATCAAGGGGCGGGTAGTGGTGGATGCGCTGCCTCTTGTAAGAAGGGCCTTCAGCTTGAAACAGTACACCCTGAGAGCTGTTTCAAAGGAGCTTTTAAACCGTGAGAAACTCGATGTTGCTCCTCTGGAAATGGAAGAACACTGGACAGACTCGGGGGAGAAATTCAAAAAATTCGTCGATTATTCACGCAGGGATTCTGAACTTGCCATTGAGCTTGTCCTTAGGCTGAAACTGCTTGACAAATATATCGCTCTTGCTCAGGTAAGTGGGAGCCTGCTCCAGGAAACTGTTGACGGGGGCCAGACTTCCATGGTCGAGACTCTGCTTTTCAGGGAATTCGCTCTCAGGGACAGGGTCATTCTTCCAAAGCCCGGAGATGAGCTTTCAGCCGAAAGGTACGACATGAGTTCTGACCTTAAAGGTGGTGAAGTACTCGAGCCGAAAAAGGGCCTTCTGGAAAATGTGCTGATTCTTGACTACAAATCTCTCTACCCTACCATTATGATGGCACATAACCTATGCTACACCACTGTGGTTACCGGGGACAGGCCGGAAGGGAATACTATCAAACCTCCTTCTGGAGGGGAATTCGTGCCTCCTGAAGTTAGCAGGGGAATTGTGCCTTCCATTCTCGAAGACCTGCTTAATCAGAGGACCGAGACAAAGAAAAGAATGAAAAAGGCATCAGATGAAAATGAGTACAGAGTACTTGATGCTACTCAGCTTGCCTTGAAAATCCTCCTGAACAGTTTTTATGGCTATTCGGGATATGCCAGGGCAAGGCTCTATAGCCTGACTCTTGCAAATGCCGTAACCAGTTTCGGAAGAAACAATATCCTGAATACTCGGGATATTATCAATAATACTATCGGTAAAATGATTCTCAGGGATACGGCAGCATTACTCGTTGACGAAGCCGGAGAGCTCTCTCCTTTGGATAAGGTGGTGAAACTTTCAGTTGCCTATGGGGATACTGACAGTGTTTTTGTCCACTGCACGTCCAGAGGCGTCTTGTCCCTTGAGGAGGTTAGCCTTGTAGGGGGCAGGCTTTCTGATATCGTTTCTGCTTCACTGCCTGACCCTATGGAGCTCGAATTTGAATCTATTGCAAAACGTGCTCTCCTTATCGCAAAGAAGCGCTATGCTCTCTGGCTTTTTGAGCCTAAAAATTCAGGTTGGGAAAGCAAAATCAAGGTCAAAGGAATGGAGACTGTCCGCAGGGATTGGTGCGAATTGACTTCAATGACTCTTAACAGGGTTCTTGAACTTGTGCTTATAGAAGGTGATGTTGATAGGGCTGTAGAACATGTGCAGAAGGTAGTTAGCGATGTCCGTAATCTTGATCCTGATAAAGACTCAGAAATTATTGAAAGTCTGATGCTTACCCGGACACTTACGCGAAAAGCAGACAGCTACAAAAATAAGCAACCTCATCTGACTGTGGCGGAAAATCTGAAAAGGCGGACAGGGGTAATGCCTTCGATAGGGACAAGGATTCCTTTTGTCATCGTTGCAGGAAAAGGCCTCTTCGTAGACCGGGCTGAGGATCCTGACTATGTAAGGGAGCATAATGTGCCTATAGATGTTGATTATTATATTAAAAAGCAGATTCTGCCCCCCGTTGAACGAATTCTGGGAGTCTTCGGAGTAAAAATCTCTTCTCTTGACTTCGATTCAAAGCAGAAAGGGCTGTTTGATTTTGAGGCGAAGAAGCCTGAAGCAAAAAAACAGGAAAAGAAAAAACTTTTCTGTGAAACGGAGGGGGAAGGGAAAATTCAGGAGAAGGACTCATGCTCTGAGAACGGACGTGCAGGGCAGAGTTCCCTATTAGATTTCTGAATTTTCCTATCACTGTTCTTCAATCAGCTCCTTTTTATACTTTCGTCCTCTTTAACTTCAATTTTTATGCTTCTTTTTATCCCCGTTTGACATATCTTACTAATTAATCCAGTATCTCCTAATAAAAAACTCATTGCAGCGGCATAATTTTTTTAGAAGATGAAAAATGCCGAAAATCAAAAACACACGATATAGATTCTAACTTTATGAAGAAAACTGAATCATGAAGCCCATTTATACATTACAATATGTATGCTTCTGTCAAATTAAGGTTTTATGGGCGTTTGAAATAACTTAACCTTTTACCTGTGTTCGACTCTTCTTTTTATCTTTCTGAATAAATTCTCCGTCTTATCAATATTTTATATAGAATCTATATATTCTATTATTTTAGTAGGCTCTTTATATCAATATGTATTTCTCTATATTATATGTAGCGAACGTTTATATGTTCCTCTCATTTTATTGTGCATTATACGGGAAATAAATTGGATGGATCTAGAGCGTTGAATCATTAGGATTTGTTTAAAGGAGTGTTCCTAACGTGGTAAATAAATTAAAAACTTACACAATCCTCACATTACTGGTAATTGGACTTGTGTTTCTGGGAATTGGATGTACAGGAAATAAAAACAGTGAAGGCCCTTCTCCTGTAGAGAAAACTCCTATAAACGAGTCTTCTGCAGTTGGATCAGGGGGCATTTCTCTGAAAGGCTCCGATACAGTTCTGCCCCTTGCACAGGTGGAAGCTGAAGAATTCATGAGTGAATACCCTGGAAAAAGTGTATCAGTTACTGGAGGCGGATCCGGTGTTGGGATTACGGCTCTCATTGACGGCGAGGTGGACATTGCTACCGCATCCAGAGAAATGAAAACTGACGAAATCAAAGCCGCTGAAGCAAAAGGAATCAATCCTGTGGAGAATACCATCGCCTATGACGGCATTACAGTTGTTGTAAACCCCAAGAATCCTGTTTCCGAACTCACCTTTAACCAGCTGCGCGGCGTATACAATGGCAGCATCAGCAACTGGAAGGAAGTTGGTGGGGAGGACAAGCAGATTGCAGTGATTTCCAGGGACAGTAGTTCCGGAACTTATGAATACTTCAAGGAAGCTGTTTTGCTAGGGGACGAATACCGGCCTGACGCCCTTACCCAGCCAGCCACAGGGGGAATAGTTGGTGAGATCTCTCAGAACCCCAACGCAATCGGATACATTGGCGTTGCATACCTCGATAATACCGTAAAGGCCTTAAACCTGAACAAAGGAAACGGCTCTGAAGCTCCAACTGCTGAAAACATCATCAGTGGTGCGTACCCGCTTTCAAGGCCGCTCTACTTCTATACCAATGGGGCACCCTCAGGACTCACAAAAGAATTCACCGATTTTGTGATGAGCGAGAAGGGACAGAACCTGGTGCGTGATGTCGGCTACTTCCCGATAAAGAAGTAAAAAATGAAAAAGGTACTTCAAGGGAAAAACATGTTTAATAGGAACCATAAGGAAAAAGCGATCGAATCGGTGCTTTTCTCAGTCAGTGCCCTTACGGTCGTAATCCTTCTCCTTATATGTCTTTTTTTATTCAGGGATAGTCTACTTCTCTTTAAAGACACGTCTCTTCTGGGCTTTCTCACAGGAAAGTTCTGGTATCCGACATCCGTAAACAAGCAGTTCGGGCTATTGCCTTTGCTTTTTGGCTCCCTTCTCGTGACTGCCGGAGCAATCCTTTTTGCGGTGCCTCTGGGGATTGCTTGTGCAATATATATTTCCGAGATTGCACACCCGAAGGTTGCGGATTTAATGAAGCCCTTTGTTGAGATTCTTGCAGGCATTCCTTCTGTTGTATTTGGATTCTTTGGGCTTGTTGTGCTGGTCCCGATTGTACAAAATAGCTTTAACCTGCCTACGGGGCAAACTGCCCTTACAGGTTCTATTATGCTCGGAATTATGGCACTTCCCACCATTATCACCATTTCAGAAGATGCCATCAGTTCGGTCCCCAGCACTCTCAAGCAGGGTTCGCTTGCTCTCGGAGCCACAAGATGGCAGACTATATACAAGGTGGTAATCCCCGCAGCAATTTCCGGAATTTCAGCAGCCGTAATGCTTGGCATAGGAAGGGCTATAGGGGAGACAATGACTCTTATGATGGTAACTGGAAATACCGCAATAATTCCTTCTTTTCCCGGGGGCATTCTGGATCCCGTGAGGACAATGACTGCCACAATAGCACTTGAAATGGGTGAGGTTCCTCAGGGAAGTGATCACTTCCACGCCCTCTTTGCGGTTGGGTCTGTGCTTTTCATCATAACTTTCCTAATTAACTTGATTGCGGATTATATTAAAAAGCGATACAGGTTCAAGGTGGACTGAGTATGGAATTGAGTGCAAAAACAAATGAAAGTGATCATAAAGTGATAAAGGTTCACGGCGGCCTGAGCATGAAATTGAATGCAAGAACGAGTGAAAAAATTGCCTTTGCATTGCTCAGCCTTGCAGCATTGATAGTAGCAGGGTTTGTGCTGATGATCCTTGCCTACATTATTTACTATGGGTACAGTGCAATTAGTGTTGAATTCCTTACTGAAATGCCTAAACGTATGATGACTCAAGGCGGGATCTATCCGGCAATTGTGGGTACCTTAATCCTTATTGTAGGATCAATGGCTGTGGCCCTTCCAATGGGGATTATGGCTGCGATCTACCTTAACGAATACGCAGGAGAAAACCGGACCACCTGGCTTATAGAAATGGCAATTAATAACCTTGCAGGAACCCCATCTGTGGTTTTCGGGCTTTTCGGGCTGGCACTGTTTGTCAAGTACTTTGGTTTTGGCTCTTCTATACTTTCGGCCTCCCTTACGCTTTCTCTTCTGATCATCCCGGTTATTATCCGTTCCAGCGAAGAAGCCCTGATTGCAGTTCCAAATGAGTATCGAGAATCCTCCCTTGCACTTGGCGTCAGCAAGTGGCAGACCATCAGGCATGTAGTACTACCTGCGGCTGTTCCTGGAATTGTAACCGGTTCGATCTTGAGTATTGGAAGAGTTGCAGGGGAAACGGCTCCCATTCTTCTTACAGGCGCCGCTTATTATCTAACCAAGTTGCCTGATTCTATCCATTCCCAGTTCATGGCCCTTCCCTACCACCTCTTCGTGCTGGCCACTGCCGGAACGAACATTGCCAAAACTCGTCCCCTTCAGTACGGAACGGCTCTGGTTTTATTGATGATCGTATTGGGCTTGAACATTATAGCGGTCTTGATCCGCAGGCATTACAGGCAAAAACTAAAAATTTAATGCATTTGATGAGGATAACTTGCAAGAATAGGAAGTGATTAATGAAAACAGTACGATAACTACTCAGCGTACCCAAAATCAGTCTTATGATGTTGATTTGGATTTGTCAAAAACGGGTAATTACCAACCAATGCAAAATTGAAGAACGCAATCAATAGCCAACAATTTCAGAGAATGAGCTCCAAAAATTAACCCATTAACCTTAAATAAGATGGCTAATGATGTTGTTTTACCTGGGCTGAATAGTTACTTAATAATGCAGAATAATTGCTTTTAAATTTGCCCAATAAATGTAGACATGCCCGTTTTGTTATATCTAATCAACAATTCACTCTTACTACCCAAAACCACATCTATGTAGAAACAAAATTTATTGAGACTTTCAATAAACCTCTTATTTCGATGAACTGTTTATATACTCTTTATAAATAACTGGCCAAATGTTGGGGTTTTCGAAATTCTCTTTTGTATTTTTGCACAGGTCCATTATATAGACGAAATTGAGGTCCATAAATGACTGAAACTGTCCTAAACGTAGCCCAGTCCCAAAAAATAGCTCAGCCTCATATAGAAGTAGAACACCTGAATCTATGGTACGGGGAAAAGCAGGCCCTTATGAATATCTCCATGCAGATCCCCAAAAATAGCGTAACTGCTCTTATAGGTCCTTCAGGCTGCGGCAAGTCCACTTTCATCCGTTGCTTAAACAGGATGAATGATCTTATCGAGAACTGTAGGGTTGAAGGTAAAGTTTCGATTGAAGGCAAGAATATCTATGGAACAGGCGTGGATGTTGTTGACCTCAGGAAACAGGTAGGCATGGTTTTCCAAAAACCAAACCCTTTCCCTATGTCCATTCATGACAATATTGCATATGGGCCGCGTATCCATGGTGTAAGTAAGAAGGATATAGATGGCATTGTCGAGGCTTCCCTTCGTTCGGCTGCCCTCTGGGGTGAAACCTCAGATCGGCTCAAGTCTCCTGCCCTTTCGCTGAGCGGCGGGCAACAGCAGAGACTCTGTATTGCAAGGACTCTGGCAGTAAAGCCCAGCATCATTCTTTTAGATGAACCCTGCAGTGCTCTTGACCCCATTTCCACTTCAAAGATTGAAGAACTTATTATGGACCTTAAAAAAGATTATACCATAGTAATTGTAACTCATAATATGCAACAGGCAGCCAGAGTATCAGACTATACCGGATTTTTCCTTATGGGGGAACTGATTGAGTTCGGCCAAACCAGGCAGATTTTTCATAACCCTCGAGAGAGAAGTACTGAGGATTACATTACAGGCAGGTTTGGGTGATTGAAAATGGCTCGAGAACGATATATAAAGCAGCTGGATCTGCTCAAGGAATCCGTAGTTTCTTTTGGAATGATGGTTGAACTGGCCTTCAAAGATTCGATGGTTGCAGTCATAGATCTTGATGTCAAGCTTGCTGAAAGAACCCTTGCCTTTGAGGCAGAGGTTGATAAACTTGAGGAAGGAATTGAGGTTTCCATTTTTGATTTGCTCGCGCTTCAGCAGCCTATGGCTAGCGATCTTCGCCTGATTGTATCCACTCTCAAGATCTCATCTGATCTCAAAAGGATTGTGGGACTATCAATCAATATTGCCAAAATCCCCGGAAGAATCGAAGGTGGGCATATAAAACCTCTTATAGATACGAAAAAAATGGCAGATATTGCAGCAGATATGCTTGAAAATTCCATCAAAGCTTTCGAGACCCAAGACGTCGAACTCGCAAGGGCTACAGCAGCTCGAGATGAAGAGGTAGACAAGATCTTTTACGCAGTCTGGGTCGAGTTGATAGAAATGATGGCAAAAGATACGAGCATTATTTCCAAAGCCACGTATTTACTTTTCCTAGTTCGTTATATTGAAAGGATTGCTGATCACTGTTGTAATATCTGTGAAAGTGTAGTCTATCTTACTACAGCTGAGCGGATCAAACTAAACTGAAAAGAATAGCAGCCTGCTCTTTCTTTTTAGTTTTATTTCTTATTTTTTTCTCAACGCTTCTGATGGCTTTTCCCGAATGTTTTCTTTTACTTCCTCTTCTCTTATATTTCTTAATATCTGTCTATGTACACGTTTTAAGTACATTTATATACATATAGACGCCCATGCCTGATATTCTTATCAAAAATACGAAGATTTATCACAATAATTCTCTTAAGCCTGCCGAAATCATTATTGAGAGGGGTAAGGTTACTAAAATCGGGAAAGACCTAAGGGTATCGAGCTCGGATATGATTATAGATGCTAATGGTGCTCTTACCCTGCCTGCAGGAATTGATGTTCACGTTCATTTCAGGGAACCCGGTATGGCTGCAAAGGAGAACTGGTATACGGGCTCGTGCGCAGCAGCTGCAGGCGGAATTACCACTGTTATCGATCAGCCTAATACAATCCCTCCAACAACTGACAGGCGATCTTTTGAACAAAAACTTAAACTTGCGAAGAAAAAGTCCATTATCGATTTTGGAATCAATGGTGGGGTAACAAGCAATATAGAGAAGTTAGAAGAACTCTGGAAATTAGGGGTCACTGCCTTTGGGGAGATTTTCATGGCTGAGTCTACAGGCGGATTAAATATCAACGAAGAAACTTTTGAAGAAGCTCTTGTCGAGATTAAACGCCTCGGAGCCATTGCGACCATCCATGCGGAAGACGAAAAGATGCGTCTTGAGCTGGAAGAGCTTTTGAAAGGGTATATTTCTTCTGACTATCACTCAAAAGTGCGTCCCAATGCATGCGAAGCGGCTGCTGTTCAAAAAGCCCTTGAGCTGATTTCCAAAATGAAAGTTCGGACGCATTTCTGCCACATAAGCACTCTTGAAGCTATAGGTCTGATCAGAAAGGAAAAATACCTTACAAGAAGGGAAAACAAAACACCTCTTTTTACCTGTGAAGTTACTCCTCATCATCTTTTTCTCTCGACACGAGACTGGGAGAGACTCAGATCTTTTGGCAAAATGAATCCGCCTCTTCGGGGAAGCCACAGTATCAAAGCCCTTGTAAATGGGATAAACGATGGAACTATTGATATGGTGGCTTCGGATCATGCCCCGCATCTGGAATCCGAGAAGGACACTGATCTAAAGTTTGCTCCCTCAGGGGTGCCCGGAGTCGAGACTCTTATGCCTCTTATGCTTGCCGCAGTCAGGAAAAATATACTGCCCCTTGCACAGATGATAATGCTCACAAGCTGGAATCCGGCAAAGGCTTTCGGGCTGGATCTTCAGGCCAAAGGCAGGCTTGAGGTAGGTTTTGATGCCGATCTTATAATTGTAGATCCTCGCGCTCTTCAACCTCTTAAGGCTGAGATGTTGCATAGTAAAGCGGGCTGGACGCCTTTTGAAGGCATGGATGTGGTCTTCCCTAAGTACACTTTGTCCAGAGGTGAGGTTATATGGACGGAGGAGTCTATTGACGCAAGGCCCGGAAGGGGTAATTTCCTGCAAGGCAATGGAAAAAAATCAGAAGAAGATCTTGAAGAAACCGAGTGAAAATCGGGTTGAAAAAAAGGATTTTGAAGGTTAAACAGAAAATAATAACTGTTTAACAGAAGCAATTTGAAGTAATCATTGAACCGGATTTAAATTTATTTAGGTACATAATGAAAATCAATTTCCTGAAGAAACAAATGCGTCCCCGGAGATTGGCTTTCCCTCCTCAGTAAAAGTCAATTGAGTCTAGTTGGGACTGCATAAGCTCTTGATGCTTTTTTTCCAGGAACTTGTAGACTGCACCGTGGGTAGCCCCGTCAAGTAGCATCTTTATGGCTGTCCTGATTATGGTGTTTTGTTCAGGATACCCAAGAATGGATACGGTTTTTCCGTATACTGAGATCTTGACATTTATCAGAGTTTCTGCAAGCTCTCTGGTTCTCCCATTCCTTCCTATTATCCGGCCCTTTACGCGCTGGAGTTCTTTTGGAGTAGTGGCAACATCTGAGAGGTCAATAACCTCAAGCATAAGCATGTCGTTTCCCAAAAGTTCAAGGGCTTTTTCGGGACTAAATCCTCTTCCTATCGCTTTGAGGGTTTCAAGAATCCTGAATTCTTTTAACGAATCTCCTTCACAGGTGACATCTATTTTTCCGCTGTCGCTGTCAATGTCCAGTTGACATGCGGTTTTTTCTTCGATAAACTTCTTTGTTTCTCCTTTCGGGCCTATAACTGCTCCGACTCTTTCTTTGGGGATTTTGACATACTGGGTCATGTTATTCCGCCTGTATTTTTGTAAACAGCTCTTCAGGTGTTTCTTTTATCCCATAGCGGCTGAAGAACCTGAGTATATTTTGTACGTCCCTGTAGAGAAACTCTCGGGCGTTAGGATGTTCTAGGGTCACAGACTGTCCCATATCAATGAATATAGGAGTCACATTATTTGGATCAATCAAGATGTTGTATTCGCTCAGATCTGCATGTACAAGGTTTGCTTCTTTATAAAGGAGGCGCATGTATTCGACGATCGTGTCAAAAACACGTTTTGGTTCATCGTTTTCAAGAGGCGTGTTCTTCAGGAGAGGGTAGGGTACCTCTTTTTCTCCCATAAACTCCATGATTAGAATGTTTTTCTCGGCAAATATCGGTTCCGGGACCCGGACCCCTGCGCTTTTTGCACGCTTAAGGTTCTGGAACTCCTTGCGTGTCCATGCAAAAATTATATCCCGCTTGTTATTTCGGATGTTTGTGAAGCGAGGGTCCTTCATGATATAGATGTCCATGGCCCTGAAAGTACTGCTGGAAATTCTATATATTTTTACTGCCAGTTCTTTTTCCTGGCCTTCCGCATAAAATACATTTGCTTCCTTTCCAGTACTGATGGATCCCCCCAATGCCTTTATTATGCCCTTATTGGCGATGGTATAAAGGAGTTTAAGGGTAGGTACATCGAATACATTTTCTTCTACCCTCAGCCGCTCTGAGTCTTTCTCTCTAGCACGCGACTTATCTGTAGCGCTATCAATGCGCCTTATTTTCTCGTCCTGGTCCATTCCCATGTTATCCTTTCAGGTATCCTTTCCTCTCAAGCCATTCTACCTGTGGCCTTGTGTACTTCCATATCACGTCTGCCTTTTCATTCTGAAAGTCCCAGGGCACAACAATGACAACATCTCCTTCTCTTATCCAGGTTTTTTTCTTCATTGAACCTGGGATTCTTCCCATACGAACGACCCCATCTATGCAACGGAGCCTCAATCGGTTTGCACCAAGAAGGCTCTCTACTGTCGCTAGGATCTCATTATCATCCCTACGAGGTGTACGTACTCTTGTAACTGTCTCTTCTGTTTCAGGCTTGGCTTTGGATGTAGGTTTGTTTAAGTCTGCCAGTGCGATACCTCGTTATCTGTTGTTTATTATGCTTTTTATTTTTAGGCTCTTATTATCGTTATATATCTTTTTTCGGGCTTTAAGGTTATTCGTTCCGCAGCTTTCAACTTGTTGTTATTATTTCAATGCTGCGTTTTTCTTTCCTCTTTTATTACTCTCTTTTTCCTATTATTTTCCAAGTTTTACCCCAGGCGACAACTATATATATCAACTTTGTCTTTGTATGTCTTCACGCACAAAGCAAGCGCGTACCGCTCTCGAATAATAAGTTCAAGGGTGGAATTCAGGGACCAGATAAAGCAAATTTTCATGTAATATCGAGTTTGTTTTTTTCAGGATGTCGCCTGGATAATAAGATTTATATACTAAGTACGATGTACTTAAGTTCCCTGCGTGGATGCGAATCCTGCTGGGCGGTTAAATCATAGTAATTTGGTTGAAATTCTTCTCAATCTGAGATGATCGATGCTTTTAAATACTATGGATGCATAAATATAACTTCCTGCATTATTCATGCAGTGATCAATACTCATCTTTTAATGGAGACAGGAGTTTTTTCCTGTCTGACGAGGATTTTGTCGGTTCGGTTAATTCTGGTTGGTAGTTGTTTTACAAAAAACATC
>MDTP02000085.1 GCA_001714685.2 Methanosarcina sp. Ant1
TTTTTTATAAAGTTTGTAAGGAATTTCACTTCATAATTTGTAAGATTAATATTTAACATGAGATATAAAAAGAACTTAAAGTATATAAATGACTCACAACTAAGTTGTCATGGTACTAGTAGTTAAATTCGCTGATACCAGTACCGGAGGAGTACCAACTTCATGGTATTGGGATTTTGGAGATGGTACTAACTCAGAGGATGCCCAAACAGCTGTCCACACCTTCACTAAACCCGGTACATATACGGTTACTCTAACGGTAACTAATGATGGTGGCAGTGACACGGTAAGTAAAGCCAATTACATAATGGTATCTGCGGCATCTGAGGTGCCAATTGCGAGTTTTTATTCTCCTCAAGCAGAAAAGGAAGTTGCACGCGGGGAATCACTAGATGTGCCAGCAACTGTATCATTTATAGACAGTAGTACAGGTTCACCTACTTCTTGGTTTTGGGACTTTGGAGACGGTGAAACGTCTACAGTTAAAAATCCAACTCACAAATATGTTGAAGCTGGCAGTTATACTGTTACATTGACAGTAACGAATGACGCTGGAAGTAATAAGGCATCTAAAGATGCTTATGTGCTAGCAGTTGCAAAAGAACAGCCTGAAAACAACCCAACAGATCCACCAGAAAATAAAGAAACCGGGCAAACTGTAAACACAGAAACAAATATTGTAAACAACTATTATAATACACATACAGACTCACCTGAAGATAAAGGTTCAGGACAAAATGCAGACATGTCAACATTATCTGAAGAAAACCGAAAAGAGTCAACTTCTGCAAGTTTCAGTCTTCACGGTGAAAAAACAGACGTTGTTTGCGGAGAAGATATTCTACTCAAGCTTTCAGCAGTGAATTTTATCACAAAACCCCCTATGCATGTCCAGGTCATTATTATTCCACCTTCAGGAATGAGTGTTTCGTCGTCGGAATTTGTTCAGTCGGGTGCAGGACAGTATACGACAACATATGATCTGGACCCTGGACAGGGTAAAGATATCGAGATAAGGATCGAATCTAATCAACCGGGGAATTTTAATGTGGAAGGTAAGGTTATTTATTATTTTGGGGAAGACATTAAAGGTGCGGAAGACTACAAGCTCGATCTTCCTATAAAGGTAGAACCTAAATCAGATCCTCAACTCATATCTAATCCGGCGTCTTATCCCATACCTGGACTTGGAGTGGCAAACTTAGTCTTCATATTAATGACTGTATTTATCTTAAAAAGGAAACAAAAATAATATAAAAAGTTTGGATAATATTGTTTTGCCCTTTAATACCTGAAGGGTTCGTGCCTCTAAAGAGCTTACCTTTTTTATTTATTGAAGAATTAAAAACTTCGTTTTAGAGTTTTTACTTGGTATGGTTTGGGCTGATGAAGATACTCAGCCGACAGAAAAAATGATAATTGTCAAAGAACTTACAGGTTAATTTTTTGGGGGAAATATCTTTTCTAAACATATTATCTTTCACCCATCTATGGCGAAGAGTTGTCACCAGTTAGAAATTTACTGTCAGTCTTCTGAAAGCCATTTTTGACTATGATACCGTCCTGTGGATTTGAATTATCAATTTTCATCTCGATTCCAACCTTAGAGAATGTGCGTGACTTCTGACCACGTTTGCGATAAGTTGTAAGCTCCACGTAAAAAATAAGTATAACATTACCTAATATATTAGTGGGTTATACTATGTCGTCACATTGTTATATTAACGAAAATTTCGAAGCAGAAGTCAAACGAACTCGAAAAGCAATTGGTAGCTTGAAAGATGTCATTGAAGTCCTGAAAGGTGAAATTGAAAGTAGAAAAGCTAGTGGAGAGGATGTCGATACTGAGGAGCTTGAATGTTATGAGGAAGCGATGAAGAATTTGGTCTGGCGTGAATTTGAAGCAAATGATTTTCTGATGAAAGAAATATCTGGCAAAGTGTCAGCGGAATGGTATAATCAGGGTAAAGAGCAGTCCAACCTAAACCGTGCACAAGAGATTGAAAAGCGGATTATGCAGTTGGAAATCTTGAATGCCGAAATCGAAGCCCACCATACACGGTTCTATAGTGGTGAAGCCGATGAGTGTGAAAAGAATCTGCTGACAAATCGCTCTCTGGTTATCCAGGACGAAATGAGGTACATTGATAACAGAATATCTGAGCTATTCAATGAAATTCCAGAAGACGATCCCAAAAGAGCCGAGCTTCTTAAGAATTATGAAAATTTCTGGGCGGCTTACAGACAGAAGCTGAAGCTTAAAGTGGATTACTGAACGCAATAACAATCAGTTAACTGTCCCTCATCACTACTTTACCTTCCAGCCCATGAATACGAAATTCGGATATAAGGCACACCCAACGATGCACTGAAAAAGGGACGACAAACAAAGCTGAACTCAATGCCCTATGGACAAATCTCTCTACAGAATAGCGATTCCGCTGAATATTATCCTGAAGATTCTGCGGGAAGAACCTATATTGACCATATTTGCCTGAAAAACAACTACAACTACTACTCTGCCAGTTCTAGTGAAATCATTAAGGGATATAACAATATTCTGAAGTTAGGCAGGATTTGTGGCTCTCATACGCCCACTCCTGTACAGATCTTTTCTCCTCATTTTTCTGCCGTACCGGCGCGCACACCCCTAAATATCTACGAGTCCTGGCATTGTTTGCTCGAAAGGGAAGGTTGCACCAACGATCTATTAATCGTCAGTAGTAGGTTGCGCTTTAAAACCTGTTTTCTTAAATTAGTAGAGAGTGTCGTAAAAGTCCATTGGATTCTACAAATAGGAGTAATTAATCCCAATAAGATAAATGTTTAGCCAAATTTCATGCAAAAAATTTACAATCATATATAAAGTCAACGTTCCGATTATCCAATTGTAGAATCGTTTTGACTTTTGCGACGCTCTCTAGTAACTGGAAGAAAAGTAAAAAAATAAGATGAGGATGTCAATACCTCATCCTTTTTTTGATAAACTCTGTTGTCCATTATATTTTCTTAATTGCCTTTTCTTACTTTTTTTATGCAGAAATACGGCAAGCAGACAGACGATACCAGAAGCTATTTCGAATCCAGGCGTTTTTGTGCTTCCTTTATCAGAAGTGTTTGGGCTTTGGGTCTGCTCGGATGTCTGTTCAACATTTGTTTCATTACTAACATTGCTTTGTTCAAGACCCTGAGGGCCAGGTTGAGACTGTGTTTCAGTCAGAGTTTCGTTTGCTGCTGTCTTACCAGTAATTGCAAAGGGAGAGAATCCCGGGGTTTCGGCTGTGAAATACAGGTACTCGTCGTTTTCCCCTGACAAGTTGGTTGAAAGAGGGTTCCATTTGGTATCATTGTACCTGTTGAGGGTAATAGAAGACTGGTCTATACTTTTATTCTGCAGCCAGGATTTTTCAACTTTGAAACATACAACCGCGTTTTCGATATTATTTTCAGTTCCATACCCGCTGTTTCCAACCCATATATTCAGAAATTTGTAGACTTCGTCAGAAGGAAGCCCTGAAACCAGGGTGGATTTTCCTTTCAACATTTCAACTGTAGCTATTGTCTTACCTACGGTCCTCTTTGCGTCAAAAATCACATAAACAACACAAGTTGCATTCCTTGGGAAATCAAACTTTACCTCTTTGCCGCTTGTAATAAAGGCCTGTGAAAATTCTTTAACTTCAACATTGCTTGCAGGTTCAGGAGAGCCGCCTGAACCTCCACCACCGCTACTGCTGTGGCTTCTACCACTACTGCTGCCGCCACTGCTGTCACCGCTGCTGCCGTCGCTAGAGCTGCTTTCTTGCAGTACAGTTATTGCAGCAGTTTTTGAGTCCGTGCCGTTTTCATTGTTTACTGCAAGATTAACGGTATAATTTCCTGCTGCAGGGTAGTTATGCGTTGGATTCTGCTCTTTTGAAGTATTTCCATCCCCAAAGCTCCAGTTAATTACGGTTGCATTTTGCGAGAGATCTGTAAACTGCACAGAAAGAGGAGCATAACCAGATGTGACGTTGCTACTGAAGTTTGCTACAGGAAGTACTAGTTTTGATGAAGGAGGAACTATAAACTGCCCGAAGGAAACAGGACTATTTCCTACAGGCACAGTGGCTGTAACGGTGTCTGTGGCAGTGTCAATTACAGAGGCAGTGTTGCTTCCCGGATTAGCCACATATACCCTTGTCCCATCTGGGTTAACTGCAAGTCCAGTAGGGCCACTTTCAACGCTCACCGTGGCTGTAACAGTGTTTGTGGTTGTATCAACTACAGAGACAGTGTTGCCATATTCGTTCGCCACGTATACCTTTGTTCCATCTGGACTAACTGTAACTCCCCAAGGATAGCTTCCTACATTCACAATGGCTGTAACATTGTTTATGGTAGTGTCAATTACAGAGACAGTGTTGTTGCCGGCATTTGTCACATATACCTTTGTTCCCGCGGGGCTGACTGCAACTCCTGCAGGACCGTATCTTACATTCACTGTGGCTGTAATGGTGTCTGAGGCAGCATCAATTACAGAGACCGTTTTATCCCAAAAATTCGTCACATATACTTTTGTTCCCACGGGGTTGACTGCAACTCCGAGAGTACCGTATCCTACATTCACAGTGGCTGTAACATTGTTTGTGGCAGTATCAATTACAGAGACAGTGTTGCTGCCCCAGTTAGCCACATATGCTTTTGTTCCCGCGGGGTTGACTGCAACTCCCCGGGGATGACTTCCTACAGGCACAGTGGCTTTAACGGTGTCTGAGGCAGAATCAATTACAGAGACAGTGTTGCTGCCCCAGTTAGTCACATATACCTTTGTTCCCGTGGGGTTGACTGCAACTCCCCACGGATATCTTCCTACATTCACAATGGTTGTAACATTGTTTGTGGCAGTGTCAATTACAGAGACAGTGTTGCTGAGGTAGTTCGTGATATATGCATACGAAGCCGTGGGGTAAGCACTTTTTACATTTATAACACCTGTCTTTGTACTCTGACCAACTGCATTGCTTACTGTCAGATTAACATTAAAGGTTCCGGCTGCAGAGTAAGTATGTTCCGGATTCTGCTCAGTTGAAGTATTTCCATCTCCAAAACTCCAGTTCCATTCTGTTGCATCTTCCGACAGGTCTATAAAATACACAGTAAGGGGAAAATAACCGGATGTAACGTTTGTACTGAAGTTTGCAACTGGAAGTATTAGTTCTGCTGGGAGAGGACCTATAAACTGCCCGAAGGCAACAGGACTATTTCCTACATTCACTGTGGCTGTAACGGTGTCTGTGGCAGTGTCAATTGCAGAGACAGTGTTGCTACCTGGGTTAGCCACATATACCTTTGTTCCCGCAGGATTAACTGCAACTCCGTTAGGATAGGTTCCTACATTTACCGTAGCTGCAACAGTGTTTGTGGCGGAGTCAATTACAGAGACATCGTTGTTCAGCTGGTTTGCCACGTACACTTTTGTTCCCGCAGGGTTGACTGCAACTCCCCACGGATAACTGCCTACAGGCACAGTGGCTGTAACGTTGTTTGTGGCTGAGTCAACGACAGAGACAGTGTTGCTGCCGGCATTTGTCACATATACCTTTGTTCCCGCGGGGTTTACTGCAACTCCTGCAGGATTGTATCCTACATTCACAGTGGCTGTAACATTTTTTGTGGCTGAGTCAATTACAGAGACAGTGCTGCTGCCTATATTAGCCGCATATACTTTTGTCCCCTCCGGGTTAACTGCAACTCCCAAAGGATTGGTTCCTACAGGCACAGTGGCTATGACAGTGTTTGTTGCAGTGTCAATTGCAGAGACAGTGTTGCTGCCGGTGTTCGTCACATATACCTTTGTTCCCTCTGGATTGACTGCAACTCCCCAAGGATAGATGCCTACGTTCACAGTGGCTATAACATTTTTTGTGGCTGAGTCAATTACAGAGACAGTGTTGCTGCCGGTGTTCGTCACATATACCTTTGTTCCCTCTGGGTTGACTGCAACTCCCCGAGGATAGCTGCCTACATGCACCGTGGCTGTAACATTGTTTGTGGCTGAGTCAATTACAGAGACAGTGTTGCTGAGGTAGTTCGTAATATATGCATATGAAGCCGTGGTGGAAGCACTTTTTACATTTATAACACCTGTCTTTGTACTCTGACCAACTGCATTGCTTACTGTCAGATTAACATTAAAGGTTCCAGCTGCAGAGTAAGTATGTTCTGGATTCTGCTCAGTTGAAGAATCTCCATCTCCAAAATTCCAGTTCCATTCTGTTGCATCTTCCGACAGGTCTGTAAACTGGACAGAAAGGGGAGAATAACCCTCGGTGAGATTGCTGCTGAAGCTGGCAACAGGAAGTACTGTAGTACATTGATCTAAGGTCGTTATTGTAGCAAGTTTTGAATCGGTACCTTTTTCGTCGGGTGCGATTAGGTTACCGTTGTAGGTTCCTGCTGAGGAATAGCCGACATCTTCTATATCTGTAACAATATTTGTGACTGTGTCAATTATAAAGAAGTTTTTGCTATCATAGTTCGTAATATGTGCATATGGCGCCGCGAATGAAGCGCTTTGTGCAGTAGCTGCCGATGCAGTAGACGAAACGAGAATTAAAAATAAAATCGTGGCCATTGAAATAAAAGTTATTGAATACGATTTTTCTTTGTTTTCCATTTATTTTTTATCCTTTATTTTTTCATTTAAAAAAAATATATGAACTAAAACTAACTCAAAATTTTTAAACATTTCGTTAGAAATTTGTTTTAACAAAGATTCTCTAATTTGAGACTATTTATCAAGTGATAAAGGTTAGATAAAAGCAAATCTGCACAGAAATGTCAAGGTATTCCGGCATAAAAAAAGTAAAAGGGAAATTTTGCACATTTAAAATGAATTAAAAAAGTTAGAATTAGGTCGTGGGAGTCAGTTACTGAGAACCACAAACAGAAGAGTAGTTCTCAAATCTGACCAAATAAAGATAAAGGGTTTGATCAGATTTGATCAATGAACCTCCACACTATCTACAATAATTCACTCTTCTTTACCTTCTTTTATACAAGAATACGCCAAGAAGACAGACGATACCAGAAGCTATTTCGAATCCAGGCGTTTTTGTGCTTCCTTTATCAGAAGTGTTTGGGCTTTGGGTCTGCTCGGATGTCTGTTCAACATTTGTTTCATTACTAACATTGCTTTGTTCAAGACCCTGAGGGCCAGGTTGAGACTGTGTTTCAGTCAGAGTTTCGTTTGCTGCTGTCTTACCAGTAATTGCAAAGGGAGAGAATCCCGGGGTTTCGGCTGTGAAATACAGGTACTCGTCGTTTTCCCCTGACAAGTTGGTTGAAAGAGGGTTCCATTTCGTATCATTGTACCTGTTGAGGGTAATAGAAGACTGGTCTATACTTTTATTCTGCAGCCAGGATTTTTCGACTTTGAAACATACAGCCGCTTTTTCGATATTCTTTTCAGTTCCGTATCCGCTGGTTCCAACCCAGATATTTAGAGATTTGTAGACCTCGTCAGAAGGCAGTTCTGAAACCAGAGTGGATTTTCCTTTCAGCATTTCGGCTATAGCCGTTGTCTTTCCAACGGTCTTCTTTGAATCGAAGCTCACATTCACGACAGGCGTAGCGTTGTTTGGGAAATCAAACTGTACAGGGTTACCGCTTGCGATGAACGTCTGTGAAATCTCTTTAGCCTCAACATTACTTTGAGGTTCAGGAGAAGCACCGCCGCCACCTCCGCTGTGGTGACTGCTTCCTCCACTGCTGCTTCCTCCGTTATCGCTACCGTCGCTACTGCTTCCTCCGTTATCGCTACCGTCGCTACTGCTTCCTCCGTCATTGCTACTGTCGCTGGAGCTGCTCTCATCCAGAACATTTATTGTAGCAGCTTTTGAGGCATCTCCGTTTTCATTGCTCACTTTCAGGTTGACATTATAGTTGCCTGCTAAGGAATAAGTGTGCGTTGGACTCCGCTCGGCTGAAGTGGCTCCGTCTCCAAAGTCCCAGTTCCATGCATTTGCATTTTCCGACAGGTCTATAAATTGCATAGTAAGGCCGCCGGTATTTCCGGAGTTGAAGTTTGCAATAGGAAGAACTTTTTCTTGCTGAGTTCCCTGGACAATTATTTCTTGATCTGCTGTGTCCCAACCTCTTGTATTATTTACTACCAAGACAACACGATATTTTCCTGGTGAAGAGAAAGTAAACGTTGGATTCTTCTCTGTTAAAGGACCTTTGTTCCCAAAATACCATAACTGTGAACTTGCACCCGTACTGTTGTCAGTAAATGCTACGGTCAATGGCGCGCTTCCAGAAGTGGGGGAAGCAGAGAATGCAGCAACTGGCAGGCCTGTGGTGTTTTTATTGGCAGTCACATAGGCTATCTTTTTAAGTGTATCATTTCCACCGGGCCCTGATACGACTAATGTAACATCAAAAACTCCATACACACCAGTTCTTCCGAAAGTGTGTTTAGTTGTCCTATTTGCCGCGCTATAAGAAGGCTTATCAAATAGTGGATTATAAAATTCCCATAACCATTTGGTAACGTCACCGCTAACGTTAGCAGTTAACCTTGCATCTAAGGGGATAGTCCCTTTTGTAACGTCACAAGTAAAATCATTAATTGTTACATTGCCTGCCGCCGAAGCTACTGGAATTGATGATATAATAGCTAAAGTTGCTTGCATTAAAAGTAGAACAAATAAAAACATCGTCAGAAAATATTTTTTCATTTTGAATTCTCCTTAAGGACTGACGCACTTCGGTGCAAAATAAAGCACTGGCGGGTCAGTCATAAATATCGTTACTTGAATAAGAAGTATTAGGCTACTGATTTTCAGTTCAGTTGCGAAGTCCTTTTACATTCCAATTGTCTGTCGGCTATCCACCGTTTGACATTTCCAAAAATTGACTTGATTTATATTTAAACTTATTTTTTAAAAATAAAAAACTTAAAAGAGCTTAACTTGTAAAATAAGCTTTATTGAACTTTTAACTTCATAAAAACCTTCAAATTAAGTAATGATACTTATCCATTTGTCATCAGTTAACGAATTTTAGCACAAGTTTGAACGCCACTTGTAGCGATTTTTTTATTTGAATGTTAGATCTTTAATATAAAAAACACTTTGGGCTTTTTGTATCTTAACCGAATACAAATCGAAATCTTTATTATTTGGAATGAAAGTACGTGAGGCTATCTTCCTCACGTATCCTTTCCTTCCTCTTTTCCCATAATTGCGATTATTCCACTAATTATTTTGGCTCTTCGCTAGTTAATATGGGTAGTTTTTTATAATATAATTATAATATAATTGAGTGGCCAATATTTGACGTAAATAACTATAGGAGCTTGATCACTCATTTGCGAAAAAGCGTTTGAACTACCTTTGAATGTTAAAGAACCATGGTACATAACAGATTATAAACTTGACTCAATATCTAAAAACCTTGATATTTTGCTTGGTTTTAGACGTGGTTCTAAATTTCCTTGTCCTAAATGTGGTAAACCTAATTGCTCAGCTTATGATACAAAAGAAAAATTATTGCGGCATATCGACTACTTTAATTACACCACCTATCTGCATTGTAGAGTTCCACGAGTAAAATGTAGCAATTGTGGAATTCTCCAAATAGAATTTCCATGGGCTCGTGAACAAAGTGGCTTTACTCTTCAAATGGAAGCCATGATCCTAGAACTGGCAAAAAGCATGCCAGTATTACAAGTTGGGAACTTGCTTGGAGAGCATGACACGAGGCTTTGGAGAGTCATACACCATTATGTTGACGAAGCAAGGTCAAAAGAGGACTTTTCTGATGTAGTTGAGATTGGTTTAGATGAAACTTCACGCAAGAAAGGACACGAATACATAACTCTAGTTGCTGATATAAAAGATTCTAAAGTAATATTTGCTTGTGAGGGAAAAGACTCTTCTACTATTACCAGTTTTAGCGAAGATTTCCAAAATCATAATGGAAACCCTAACTATATTAAATCGGCATGTTGCGACATGTCTCCCTCATATATCAGTGGAATTTCAAAAGAGCTTCCTAACGCAGAAATTACATTCGACAAGTTTCATGTGATGAAAGCGATGAATGAAGGAGTCAATGAAGTAAGGATGCAAGAACAAAAAAAATTAAGAAACTCAAAAAAACCAAATTCCTGTGGCTTACAAACGAGGAAAATCTAACTGAAGAAAAAAGGAAAAGGCTTTTAGAATTTCAAAATCAGAAACTCAAGACTCTAAGAGCATACAATATAAAAGAAAGCCTTAAAAAGTTCTGGGAATGCAAAAATCGAGAGGAAGCTGAACAATACCTTAAAAAATGGTATTTATGGGCAACTCATAGCAGGTTAGAAGCAGTAATTGAAGTTTCTAAGACAATAAAAAGCCATTGGGATGGAATTTTGAATTACTTTGAGTCCAGAATTACTAACGGCATTTTGGAAGGTATTAACAGTATTGCACAGTTAATAAAAAGAAATGCTAGAGGGTATCGAAACACTCAATATTTTATTAATACGATCTATCTAAAAATTGGGAAGTTAGATTTCAAACTACCCACATGAAGTAGCGAAGAGCCCTTATTTTCTTATTCTTCTGATTCATCTCATTCTTCTTCTCGATAAACTGAAAAATCTATAACAGCAACTGTTATTATCCTTAAAAACAATCTCTAATTGGGGATTGATGTGATAAGAGAAGCCATGTTCTACGAGAAACTCGGAGACAATAAGGTACACTGCAATCTATGTGCTCATAGTTGCAGAATTGCTCCCGGGAAAAGAGGTTTTTGCGGGGTAAGGGAAAACAGGGAAGGAGCATTATATACCCTTATCTACGGCACAGTTTCAAGCGAAGCAGTTGATCCTATCGAAAAGAAGCCGCTTTACCATTTTTATCCTGGATCTTATGTTTATTCCGTAGGATCAATAGGGTGCAACTTCCGCTGCAAACATTGCCAGAACTGGTCGATTTCTCAGGCTAGCTTGGAGGATTCTTACACAATGGAAATCCTCCCTGAGGAGCTTGTGGAAAGAGCACTTCTTTCACGCTCCAGATCAATTGCCTGGACGTATAACGAGCCTACAATCTGGCACGAATATACTTATGAGTGTGCAAAACTGGCAAAGTGTGCAGGGCTTGCCACAGTCTATGTGACAAACGGATACATGACTCCTGAAGCCCTCCGCCATATAGCGCCATATCTAGATGCTGCCAATATCGATATCAAGGCTTTCAATGAAAAGTTCTATCACGATGTTGCCAGCGCAAAACTGGGTCCTGTACTCGAAGCTTCTGCCCTTGCAAAAGAGCTGGGAATCCATGTGGAGATTACAACCCTTATCATTCCTGGAGTCAATGATTCCCTTGAAGAGCTAAGGGAACTCTCAAAGTGGATGTACAAAAACATGGGGCATGAGACCCCCCTACACTTTACCCGCTTCCATCCTCAGTACCAGATGCAGAATCTCTCTCCTACACCTGTAAAAACCATGCAGGAAGCCTGTAAAATCGCAACGGAGGAAGGAATGAAGTATGTCTACATGGGTAATGTCCCAGGAAGTGATAGAAATAATACATTCTGCCCGAATTGCGGAAAAATGTTAATCTCCCGCGGCATCTTCGAGATAGAAAGGTATGATATCACACCTGAAAAGACCTGTCCCAAATGCGGAGAGAGTATTCCAATAATAGGGGAATACACCGACTCAAAACAGGTATCTGATGAAGATCTGCACTGAAGTTAGGAAAAATTATACACAAGCCATAGAGCAAAAGTCGAAATACATACCGAGCCTCTTTCATCCAGTAAAGAGCTTTTATTTTTCTAAAAGAGATTATTACTTTTCAAAGAAAGTATCTTAATTCTCAGAGAAAGTATCTTAATTTTCAGAGAAAATATCTTAATTTTCAGAGAAAGTATCTTAATTCTCAGAGAAAGGTTCTTGATTTTCAGAAAATATATTTCAGATACCCTTCTTCAAAGATTTTCATAATCCCTGTTCTCAGGGAAGGCGTAAATTTCTCTGGTTCGGTTTTAACAGCCCTGTGCAGTTCATTGAGCTCTATCCATTCTACATTAACTGCCTCTTCGGGATCAGGCCTTATTAAGCTTGCAGTTTCTTCCGAACATCTGCCGGAAAATACCGTATGAAAAGCGCCCCCGTTTTCAAAAATGCAGGAAATTTTAAACAGTTCCCGGAATGGAACCGAGATTGCTATTTCTTCAAGCATTTCTCTCTCAAGGCAGACCTCATAAGACTCGTCCCTTACAGTGCCGCTTACTGAGTATGTGTAACGGTTTGGGTACCATTTTTTCCCGGGTGCTCTTTTCTGGATAAGCATTTTGTTTTCGGGGTTCAGCAGAATGAGCTGGGAAGCTCTATGAATGTGATTTCCTGAATAAAATTCCTCCCGCTCGCGCAGACCAAGGAAATTATCGTCTTCGTCGACTTCACTGATCATCTCTGGCACAAGAGTTCCCTCTACTTAACTGACTTTCTTATCTGGTTTCGATTGTGAATAAAAAAAGTTATCGGTTTGAATAAAAGCAAAGGCTTCAATAAACGATTAAAGCTCAATAAAATGCTGTTAAAAGAAAATAGAAACCTATTCAGATATTTCTCAGGGTACGGAGACTTCTTTTGGCTTCTCGGTGGATTTCTGGATCTCATCGAGAAGCTGGTCGTCAGTCTTGCCTCTTATGTCAATTCCGAGCTTTTCAGCTGTTTCTTGTACTTTCGTTTTCTTTGAGGCTGTGGGATCAGTTAGAGATTTTTCAAATTCCTTCAGGTTTATTTCGGATTCTTTCTGGGCTTTTTTAAATTCTCCAACCGAACTTCCCATAGACCGGGCCAGTTCCGGAAGTTTGCTTGCCCCAAAAAGAAGCACAACTACTCCAAAAATCATTACAAGTTCTTGTGTTCCTATCATAGCTTGACCTCAAGCTTTTCGTTTTCTTAATGATTCTAAAGTTTTCGAAGGTAATTAATGATCTGAAAATTGTCAATACTCTTAAGTTAGGCTAAGACTTTTTATGTTATATAAAGTTTCTATTTCAGATTTGTTATCTGGCAATAGTTTATACTATTTAATTCTTTTTATACAAGTTTTTCTTTTCAAGTGATATTTCTTTCAATTTTAGTTTTTATCCCGACATTTTTGATTTTGGGTTTTCCCGATTCCTGGATGAATTCTTCGGTTTTCAATATATTTCCTGGATTTGAATTTTCTTTTATTCCCTTATGTTGTTTTAACATCTGTTTTTTCCTTGCTTTCCTCTTTTTCTTGAAGGCTAGTTTCGTGTTTTTCTTTGTCTTCCTCTTTATCCTTGAGGGTGATTTTATTTTCGGCTTTTCGAGTATAGGCATCGAATTCCGTCAGTTGAAGTTCAGCTGCACGCTGAGCTTTTTTAAACTCCCCTACCGCACTTCCGAGAGATCGTGCAAGCTCTGGAAGCTTCTTTGGCCCGAAGAGGAAGAGAGCAGCGATCAGGATTGCAATTAATTCGGTAGAACCTATCATTGGTGGTTATTATCATCGTTCAAATATAAAAGTTCTTGTAAAATGATTGGCGGACAAGCCTATCCGGGAATTCTTTAATAAGGCTTGCTTTTTTAATAAAATTGATACCATCAAATCGCCAAATTTGTGTTCAAAATAGCCGAACCAGCAAAAGGCTGAACTCAAAAAGGACTGCCATCAAAAGCGCAACAACAATCTGCGCAATGAAAGTCGGGTCAGGGGAAAGGAAAAGGGAAAATGCCAAAATTGCGCTGTAGATAATAATCCGCTGTTTTTTGAGGGTCTCATACTTCACAAGCCCCATTTTTATGGTAAAGATCACGAGAAGGGGAAGCTGGAATACAATCCCGAAACCTGCCAGAATTGTAGTCACGGCTCCGAGGGTATCCCGGACGGAAAGCTGCGCAGTAGCCATGTCTCCTGAGTAGAATAGAATATATTTGAACATCGCAGGCAGGATGAGGAAGTAGCCTATTGCAGCTCCTAAGATGAAAAGCAGGAAAGATGCAGGGATAACCTTGAGGAAAAAGCGCCTCTCATTCGGATAAAGGCCTTTGCCTGCAAACCTGTAGATCTGATAGAAGAACTGTGGGACTGTAATCGCAAGGGCAAAGACCATAGATAGCTCGAGGCGGGCGAACATCCATTCAAGAGGCGAGTACGCTGTCATGTACACATCAGGATTTATGAACTCCGTCCAGACGAGAAGCATCCCTTTTGCCGAGAATGGATAAGCAATCATCACTCCCAGAAAGAGCCAGATTAAAACGATTGCCAGCCGGTCCCTAAGCTCGAACAGGTGAACCATAAGGGGTTCTTCAAGATCCCCCGGGGCGCCGGAAGTATATGACATTCCCGATGAATTTCCTTTAGGGGAGGTTCCGTTGGCTGTATGTGTATCCATTTTTTTTCCGCTCTTATATTTACTTATATAAATATATTAATATCGGAACATAATATTATTCTGAACCTGGAATCCTCTGCAAATATTCCAACTCTTCGGTGAAGGATATCTTTGCAATCCATCTTACAATCACTCTTCTCAATACATCTCTACTATATATTTATAATACCTAATAGATACGGTACTTGAACATTTATAGCATTTAGATCATTATAATACAATTTAACCAGGGCAATTAATATAATCTGGCCAGATATTGATGTAATCTAGTAAGATAATTAAAACATGACCTTGCTGAGATTCTAATAGAATAAGTTAATATATTAATATAATATAGTTAATATATTAATATAATACAGTTAATATATTAATATAATATAGTTAATATATTAATATAATACAGTTAATATATTAATATAACCTGCCTAAGATAATTAATATAACCTGCCTAAGATAATTAATATAACCTGCCTAAGATAACTATTATTTCCCGGTTTCAGGTACTCGAACTTTATTATTTCCTGTACTCGAACTCTGTGGTTTCCGTTACATAAATTTCTTCCTGAATGGCTGGCAATTTCAGGAAAGGATAAAAATATTCCATGAAAAAAGCCGGATAAACCGAAGCGAAAAAACAAAATAGGTAAAAGGAAAGCTGATGATAAAATCCCTGCAATTGATGAGTTTCCTGAAAAAGGATAACTAATTTCCTTTTGCTTTTCCGGATAGGTACTCCATATGTCTGAAGCCATTGAAAATCTGAGTGTAATCCTTCTGACCCTGCGAAATAAATTGCTTGTGATCGCTGCGGTCCTTTTTACAGGCATTATTATTTCCTTTCAGTTTACGAGCCCTCTTATTGCGAGGATGAAAACTGACCTCTTACCTGAGGGCGCAAAACTTGTTTATGTGTCTCCTCTGGAAGTAATGATGCTGGAGCTAAAGCTCTCTATCATAATAGGGCTGCTCATTACTCTGCCTATTATTGCATTCTATGTTTATAGGGCCATTTCGAAGAAGTATTCAATTCGAATTCCGATAACTATTGGAAAGGGCCAGTTTATTTTCCTGAGTCTGGCAGTCATAGTCATGTTTATCTTTGGGGCTGCATACGCTTACTTTTTGATGCTGCCCATCTTTCTTAAGTTCCTCTACCTGGATGCAGCAGATTCAGGAGTGACTGCAACATATTCGATCTTCAAGTTCATCTCATTTATAGCAACAACCGTAGCAATCTTCGGTTTGGTCTTCGAACTCCCAATAGTGCTCACCTTCCTGACCCGTAACGGATTTGTACAATATATTACTCTTGTGACTTACCGCAAGCATATCTATGTCCTCACCATGTTCATTGCAGCTTTCATTACCCCCGGGACGGACATTTTCAGCCAGATGATGGTTGCCGTGCCCATGGTAATCTTTTTTGAGATCAGCATGGTAATTGTGAAGGTAATTGGTGTAAAAAATAAGATTCCCAATCCTGACTCCTCCATATCTGCAGCCGGGATTTCAAGAAAAAGCTAAGGAAACATTGAGAGAAAAAAGGCGAGTACAAAGGGAGACGACGCAATTTTTCTTTTTTACATAATTTTTACCCATTTTTATTCTACTAATCTATCTGTTACAAGTAGTGCAGGCTGTCCCGTCTACTTTCAGCAGACTCAAGAAAGTCTTATTTAACCTAATTCCCTATCATGAGCGTCATGGAACCACAGCAATTAAAAGCAAATGCCAAGGTAGTTGCCGCATCCGTTATCTACGGGTTTTCAGGAATTTTTTTCTTATACATAAAAAATATGGCTGCAGGGCCTGTGGTTTTTTACCAGCTCCTTTTCGGTTTCCTTGCCCTTGCAGCTTATATGGCAGCAACTGGAAAGCTCTCAGGTATCCGGCTGAAGGGAAAAAGAAAAGCCCTCTTACTTCTTGGGATCTGGCATGCAGGTGTGATGCTCTCTTATTATACAGCTGTGAGCTTTACGAATGTCTCAATATCAGTGCTTCTGCTTTATACTGCTCCTTTTTACGTTTTGCTTATTGCCCCTGTCCTTCTGAAAGAAAAACCAAGCGTAAAGAGCCTCGCTGCCCTTGTCATTTCCCTTGCCGGTGTGGTGATTGTGGTCGGCCCGGAGAATCTTGTTTTCGGCTCTGGAGGAGTTGAATCCGGATATATATTTGGGGTGCTAATGGGATTATTTTCAGGCTTCTTTTACGCCTGTATTATTCTGACTTCCCGTTACCTCAGGGATGAATATTCAGGTCTTGAACAACTTTTTATCTCAACTTGCGTAACCCTTGTGCTATTGCTCCCTTTTGTAAGGCAGGTATCCACAGCATCCCTGATTGAGAATCTGCCTGTTCTCCTGTTTCTCGGAGTAACCATCACGTCTGTAGGTTCCATCCTTTACTTTACAGGGCTAGTACATGTCAAAGCCCAGAATGCAAGCATAATTTCCCTTCTTGAACCGGTAAGTGCAATCTTTTTTGCATATATCCTTTTAAAAAACCCTGTTTCTGCTGAAACTTTGCTCGGCTGCATTCTTATTCTTTCGAGTTCTCTTCTTGTAAGCCTTGAAGATGAAAGCAAAACCGAAAATGGAGCTTCATTTAAGGAAAGCATAACCGGAAAGTTGGATCTCACCGAAAATAGGGGAAAAATAATGTGAAAACCGGTTGAAGCGAATAGAATAAGTTATGAGGAATTGCGGCAAAGAAGAAAAACGAATAAATAAAGAATACGGCAGTAAGTAAACCGTATATATGACAGCTTGACAAACTGAAAATTAGAGAAACGTCTTTTATATAACAGATTAACTCTCTAATTACCAAAGTTAAAAGGAACAATTCCTAAGAGTAGAGAAAAACTCTAATAGTAAAGAAATAGTTCTCAGTATATTAAGGAAATTATTCTAAAATGAATTATTCTAAAATGTATGGTGTCATTAAAGGAGTTTCTTCTCTTTCAGGGTTGTATTTGTAAGCCGTTTCGAGCTTTATTTCCTGCATAACATGATAAAATTTATGAGTAAATATTCTGTATTCTTTAAACCATAATATATTTTATTCATTATTTGAAAAGGGCCTGATATTTTTATGGTAGACGTACTTAAGGAATTAGAAGCATTAAGGCAGAATTTACTTGATCTGTCCCTTAGAAATAACCTTCTCAATTACCGCCCCTCCCAGAGAAGGACCATCTCAATTGCTGGAAGAACTCCTGAGGAAATTTATGAGCTTTTCGTTCTTCAGGAAAAATCAATGAAGTTTAGGGCAAAAACCAGGTCCAGAAAAAGCAATAAAACAGAAAATGGGGAGGAAAGAGAAGATGAAGCCTCAGAGAACGAAAGCAGGCTTTTGAGAACAATAGGGGAAATTCTTGTTTCCGAAGAAAAAAGTAAACCCCCAAATTCCCGCTCCGAATCTTTCCTGGAGACTCCGGACGACAGCGAAACCCTTGATAGAAAACTTTTTTATGTCTTTAACCAGGCCAATTCCATCTTTGAGGAACAGGGATATCCTGTGCTTTACCTTGCAGTGGGTTTCCTGCAGTGGAGTGACAGCAAGTCTGCCGTAAAAAATCCAAAGGCTCCTCTCCTCCTGGTTCCTATTGAGCTCAAGAGAATAGGAAAGGGCCGAAACTTCAGTATCCAGTGGACAGGAGACGAGATATTCACCTCAATTACCCTGCAGGCAAAAATGAAGGAATTTGGGATCCAGATTCAGGATTTTGAGATGCCTGAAGAGACAGCAGGAATTGAAGACTATTTCGAGGTAGTATCAGGAGCAATCCGTGGAAAAAACGACTGGAAACTTCTCCCTGAAGTCTGCCTGGATCTCTTCAACTTTAGAAAGTTTGTTATGTATAAAGATCTTGACCCTGCAACCTGGCCTGAGGATATGTCTCCCGCAGAGCATCCCTTGATTCGGAAAATCTTTGACCCCCAGGATCCCGAGTGTGAGGTTTCCGGCTTCCTGGAAGAAGAGGTTGACCTGAAACTGTCAGCAAAAGACACTTATCATATAATGGATGCCGACTCTTCTCAGATTGCGGTCATTGAGGATGCAAAGGCAGGAAAAGACCTTGTTGTGGAGGGACCACCTGGAACCGGCAAGTCCCAGACCATTGCAAACACAATTGCAGAATTGATTGCCCACGGGAAAAGCGTACTCTTCGTGAGTGAAAAAATGGCTGCTCTCCAGGTGGTAAAAGGCCGATTGGATGCCGCAGGGTTAGGAGAACTCTGTCTGGAAATTCACAGCAACCAGACGCGAAAAAAGGCAGTGCTTGAAGAACTGGAAAAAAACCTGAATCGTACAGCCCCTGCATCCATAAGCCCTGACAGAGACATTAACGAACTCGAAAAGCTGAAACATGAACTTAACGAATATGCCCTGTCTCTTGGAAAACCTGTAGGAAAGCTATATCCTAGCCTTTATACACTCTACGGCGTAAGGGAAAAGACGAGGGCTTATTTTGAAGCAAAAGATTTGAAAATGCCCCGCTACGAATTTAAGGAGCCTGAAACCTGGGGATCTGAAACCTGGACAGATGCAGAGTCTGTTTTAGAAAAAATGGGGCAGGTACTTCCCTCTCTCGGGCCTGCCCGGAAAAACCCCTGGTACGGCTGTGAACCCGGGCTTGTACTGCCTTCGGATCTTGGGGAAATCGAATCTCTTACAGATGAATGCGCAGCTGCTTTTCAAGCCCTGGAAGTATCTCTAAAGACCCTTAACGACCTTTCTGCAAGCTCAAAGCCTAATACCCTTGAGGGAATCAAAACCATAATCGATGCCGCAAAACTCCTCGATAACTCAAAACCCCTGCCTGAAACAATGCTCCAGAATCAGGAGTGGGAGTCCGAGCCCTCAAGAGTCGAAGCCGAGGCTCTTGTTTCGAGGCTCAGGCAGTACAGAGAGCTGAAAACTTTTGTGGACAAAACCTTTTACCCTTCGGTTTCTGACCTTGATACCTCGGAATTTGAAGGCTTGTCCAGCAAGTTCCTCAAGGCTATAAATCCCAGGTACAGAAAACTCAAAAAAGAAATTTCATCCTGCTATATTTCAGGGGTTCCCCCCCAGAATAATAGGATTCTTCTTGACCTCGCCTGCCTTTCCGAATGTGAAACCCGCAGGCTGGAGCTAGAAAGTGCCGAGGCAAAAGGTAAAAAATATTTCTCAGATTACTGGAAGGGCTTTGAAAGTGATCCTGCCCTTCTGGATGAATACGGCAGGTGGATTACTCCCTTCCGCAAATACATAAAGGAAAGTATTTTCACTGACAGGAGTTTCAAGCTTATAGAAAGCGGGGTTGACAGGGCTGCTCTTGAATCCGCAGTAAGCGAGGTAACGGCAGCACAGCAGACATTTTTGAAGTCTCTTGAAAAAGTTGGCCTTCGCATAGGGGCGAATTTCGGGAAAATGTTCGGAAACGATCTGGAAGCCGCAAAGCTCAATCTGTTAAAATCCCGTGTAAGCAGGTGGAATGCAGAAACTTCATCCCTGGTTTTATGGAGCCAGTACCTTGGATACAGGCAGGCATGTCTGGAAACAAAAGCAGCCCCTATGATGGAAAGTATAGAAGCCGGAAAAATCGAAGCCTGTGATATGATTCCTGCTTTTGAAGGGAACTATGCCGAGATTCTTCTGCACCGCGCCTTCACGGAAAGACCAGCACTTTCTACTTTTATTCAGGAACTTCATGAAGGTAAAATTAACAAGTTCACAGAGCTTGACAAAAAAGTCCTTCTGGAAAACAGAAAAAGGATTACATATTCTGCTTATGAGGAAGCTCCAAAGCTGACGTCTGGAGCATCAAGGGCTTCAGAAGCCGGAATTCTGCTCAATGAGTTCAACAGGAAACGGGGCCACATGCCTATTCGTACTCTCATGAAAAAGGCAGGCGGCCTGGTGCAGAAAATTAAGCCCTGTTTCTTGATGAGCCCGATTTCTATTGCCCAGTATCTTGACCCGAGGAGCACCCGCTTTGACGTGATCATCTTTGACGAAGCCAGCCAGGTCAGGCCCGAAGATGCGGTGGGAGCTCTGCTGCGCGGAAAGCAGGTTGTAGTAATGGGAGATTCAAAGCAGCTTCCACCTACCGACTTTTTCGATGCTATTGTTGACTCCCCGGAAAGGGAACCTGAAGATTATGCTGCAGTAGGGGATATGGAAAGTATCCTGAATGTCTGCAAGCGCAGTTTCCCGGTCAAGACCCTGCGCTGGCACTACAGGAGCAGGCACGAGTCCCTTATTGCGATTTCAAACCAGGAGTTTTATGACAACCGCCTATATGTTTATCCCTCCCCTATGCAAAAGGATGAACGCCTTGGGCTGAAGTTTGTGTATCTTCCGGATGCGGTTTATGACAGGGGTAAAAGCGGAGCCAACAGGATAGAAGCAAGGGCTGTTGCAAAGGCAGTTTTCGAACACTTTAGGAGGTATCCAGATAAAAGCCTCGGGGTCGGGACTTTTAATGTGAAGCAGCAGGAATCCATCCAGGAAGAGATTGAGGTTCTTCTTAAAGCAAACCCCGGATTTGACCTTAATTCAGGAAACGAGAGAGGAGAGCATTTCTTTGTAAAGAACCTTGAGACTATCCAGGGTGATGAGAGAGATGTTATTCTTCTTAGCGTGGGCTTCGGCTTTGACAGCAGCAGAAAGCTTTCCCTGAACTTCGGCCCCCTTAACCGGGAAGGAGGGGAAAGGCGTCTGAATGTACTTATTACTCGGGCCAGAGAAAAATGCGTTGTCTTTGCAAACTTTACATCAAGAGACCTGGTTCTGGATGAAAACTCATCTTTCGGGCTTCGATCCCTGAAAGTTTTCCTTGAGTTTGCAGAGAGCGGAAGGCTCCCCTTGCCTGCGTGTGGTAAGGAAGACTTCGATTCTCCTTTCGAAGAAGCTATCTCTAATTTTATGACAGAGAACGGCTGTGAAGTTCACAGGCAAATCGGCTGTGCTGGGTACAGGCTCGACCTTGCAATTCCTGATCCCGGCCACCCAGGGAGATACGTGCTTGGAATCGAGTGCGATGGAGAAAGCTATCATTCCTCGCATGTTGCGCGGGACCGCGACCGCCTGCGTCAGCAGGTGCTCGAAGGGCTGGGCTGGAAAATTTATCGTGTCTGGTCAACGGACTGGTACCTGCATCCGAAAGAAAGCAAAGAAAAGCTGCTTAAAGCTGTAAAGGATGCTGTAGAGCAGGCAAAGCTGCAAGCAAAATCCGAACCTGAACCTGAAGTTTTGTCTATAAACGAGCCTTACGCCTGGGCTGAATCCGTAAACAAAAGTCCTGTGGAAAAGTCGGCCAATCGATATGCGGATCCGGTTTCATCTGTAAATTTGCCTGCAGATCCGGTTTCATCTGTAAATTTGCCTGCAGATCCGGTTTCATCTGTAAATTTGCCTGCATATCCTTTTTCATTTGCAGAGAGTATAGAGAGCAAAGCCGACAAAAAACTTGAAGCTGAATTCTTTGAAGCTGAATCCCTGGCAGAAGATTCCTTTGAAGCCGAAGATGAAGAGTCTTATCCGGGTGCGTTTCTTAAACTGGAAGAAGGGTTTACAGCCCCTTCAAGTGCGGATTTTCTGCCAGAAATGACTGTAAAAGCCGGGTCCATGGCTTTGCTGGCAGATGAAAATTCCCACAAGAAACCAGTAAGAAGGTCAGGAAAATCAAAACTCCTGAGATTCAATGTGGATCCCTGCTTTGAAAAGGGAAATGCATTAGAACTTATACCCGAGCCAGAGCCTGAAAAAGGGAGTTTTTACCAGGCATATCCTGAGATAGATTTCAGTGCAGGTAGCGAAAAGAAAAGGAAAAGAAAAAGACTTAATGAGTTTGCTTATATTTACGGCTCAGGGGGCTATTTTGATCCCGAGCCTGATTCCGAGCCTGATTTCGAGGAAGACAATTATTCAGGCACCGGATGGAATTCGAAACCTGAAATCGAGCCTGAAACCGATACTGAAACCGATACTGAAACCGACACTGAAACCGATACTAGCCTCAACTCCGAGGCAAGGCCTGGAGTTAAAAACCTTAAAACTCAACTGGAACCCTTGCCTGCAATAAAGGCTGAAAAAGGAAGTAAACCAGTGGATAAACCCTATTCCGAGAACTTCTCTGAGTTGCTGTCTGATAATATTGATTCCAGGGCAGCCGAGGTACCGGATCCTGCAAATAAAAGTTCAGAAAGTCTGTATGGAAAGAATGAATCTCTCGAAGCTGCTGTGCCTCTTTACAGAGTCTGCCTTTCCTCAGAGCTTCCGCAATCCGGAGACCTCTCTGAGCTTTCCGATGAGAAGCTTGAGGAGATAGTTATACGGATAATAGAGTGTGAAGGTCCAATTCATGGAGAAGTCCTGCTCCAGCGAATAAAAGCGCATACAGGAATTATCCGCATGCTCGGGAAAATCAAACAGCGAATATTTGATGCCGTAGAGCTTGCCGAGAGTTCCGGAAAGATCCGGATCGAAGGCGAGTTTTTCTGGCCAGCGTCTGAACCTGCATGCCTCCTGCGCAGGCGCGATGGGGACACATCTGCAAAAATCGAATGGATCTGTGACGAGGAAATAAAAGAAGCCGTTCGTTTTGTCCTAAACAACCAGTATTCCACTCCTCTTGAAGACCTGATTGTCCAGACCTCGAGAGTACTTGGAATAAAAACTACGCGTAGAAATACATGGGAAAGAATCGAAAAGCTTGTACAATCAGGAATCGAAAGTAACGAATTAACTCTCATGCCCAATGAAATGATTTATTTTGTAGAGTGAGATAGGCTATGGCATACCCGGATAGTCGAATATTTAAAAGGAAATTCCCAGGATATTTGGGTTGGGTTGTTTAGGCCTTAGTTCTCAGAGAGGTTGTCTTAAAATTCAAATCATTTCTACAATTGGAGAATGGGCGACGTTTGCTTTAAAATCAGATCGTAAATTCTAATTGAATCTGTACCCTATTTCTTCACCACAAAAAGACAGGATTTATTGTTTCGATTGATGCACTGGTTTTAAGGTAAAATCTATGTATTTGTGGAAGGCAACATTTTGTATAAAACCTACCTTCTGACCCCTCTTTTAAAAATAATGTGATTTTTGCAACAACCTAAAAAACTTATTGAATATGCCTTGGACAGGCACAGGGGTGCTTGACTTTTTGGTCAGATATCCTAGCTAATAACCATGATAATTATTTATCTTATGTGCAAATGTGTGTATTTGGTATACATATGAAACAAGCTAGAGTTAAAATGTCTGACAGAACCAATCAAGTCCTGAATATTGTTAAAGCAAAATATAATCTTAAAGACAAGAGCGCCGCTATTGAATTAGTAGTAGCTAGGTTTGAAAGCGAAATGCTCGAACCTGAATTGAAGCCTGAGTATATCGAAAAAATAGAAAGAATTCATCAGGAAAAACCGGTTTTTGTTGGTACTGTTGACGAATTAGATAAATTCATCGATGACTTGCCGGATGAAGATGATGACTAGTACAAAGTAGCTGTTAATGAAAACATTCTGGCTCTTCGCTATTTCGAGTGGCTAATTTAGAGCCACTTTCTAAATGTGACACAAAATAGATCATATTTGAAAACAGTTGTGTGGTAAATCATATTCAGAATCGATAATTTCTCTTTGGTTTAGTCACTTTCCAATTAGAGAACGATTTTCAACCCACACAAAACAGCGAAGAGCCATTTTATTCTTCTTTTCGTGTTATTCTTCCTGGCATAAAATCGTCATCTTCAAACACTAAAAAATGCCTATATGTTTCTTAGGAATGACGAAAATATAATTTCGAGTATTTTAGTTACCGATATTGTCTTTGATTATTATTTTGATAAATGAAATAATAGAGCTATTCCCAAAGTGAAAACTTGAAGTTATTTTTTAACTATTCCTTAGTATTTTTTTCGCATTTATCTTCGATGCAATCGGTCATATGTTCTGGATTCATATATGATATAGAATGATATCGAATGCCGAAGAAAACAAAATATACCCGACATTCCGCAAATGTCCCCAAAAATAAAAATTATTTTTTATTAAAGGGTCAACTGTCCAATAATAATTGAC
>MDTP02000086.1 GCA_001714685.2 Methanosarcina sp. Ant1
TTAACCAGCCAACTCCAACCTAGAACTAACATTGTGAAAGAGAAAATCAAAATTTAACACCCAATTACGGTAAAAATGAAATAAGTAGATGAAATCTTGCTGAGAGTTTAAGTCAGTTGGTGAAGTACTGAAATCAAAGAATTCCAATTTGTTACAAGTACCTTTTTCGACTCGTTCTTAAAATAAAAAAATCCCATTGATAAAATATCGAACCGAAATATAAAGATGTATCTGAGAAGTTATGCGGACACGAAACGAACAGCTTGAGATATTTCATTGAAATAATATAAAAGATGACACGCTTATAACCTATCCGAAAAGCCAATAATTGCATATTGAAAAAATCTACAATGGTTTATAATATCGAGTATCTATCCCAATTGTGCATATGCCTATTGTGAAAGATATAGTCGGTCACAACACTTTTCGGATAGATTCTCAATTATAATATTCAGGAAAAATGATAGTGGAAGTGCAAAACTAACCAGCCCTGCAAAGTGCTCCTTTTAAATCTGCAAAAATCGCGGGTTTTTTAGTCCTCTTTTCTTAGCAAACGTATTCGGAGGAGATTGAGGAGAAAACAGGCAGAAAAGTATATTTCAATTGAATTAAAAAGCAGGAATTTAGAATCCGAAAAAGTGCTTACACTACTTCGGAAGTGTTAAATGATTTTTCAGCAATAGCCACATACTCTGCAAAGGATTCTGATTCCGGAATAGGTAAATTGTCCTCCAGCAACCCCTGCACATGCATTTCAATAGCCTCATAGATATTTTTCTCTGCTTCTTCCCGTGTAGAACCAGTAGCCACACAGCCTGGCAGGTCAGGAGAATATGCTGAATAGTTGTTGTTTGCTTTTTCGATTACAACAAGGAAACGATACATGATTAGATCTCCATTTTCAATTGCGCTTGCTTTAATATGCTATTCAAAGTGCCCGGCGCAAGGTCATCTCCACTATGACCCGCAATTGTTACCCTGCCTGATTTAGTCGGGTGCTTATACTGCCGGTGGCTTCCTTTTGTAGCAACCGGATACCAACCATCGGCTTCAAGAAGCTTTATAACCTCACGCACTTTCATTTTAATCTGTCTTCAGAGATATCTTAGAATAATTCGAATTCTTTTGCATTTAGTTCTATGCCATCTGAATATTATATAGATTCTGCAGTTTGGATGATTAAAGCATAAGAGTTCTTTATGTTGACTGATTAATAGAATGAAATTTATTGATGATTGTTCAAATATTCCAATGAAGACTTATCGATAGAACAAAATTAATCGGCCCTGCTAAGTGCTCCTTCTAACGCTGCAAAAATCACGGATTTTTAATTCTCTTTTATTAACAAACGTATTCGTGGGAGATTGATGCAGACCGCCGGCAGGAAAAATATATTAAAAATGAAATCGAATAAATTCAGAAAAGAGCATACCTTCAAAAATGAATTTCATCTGGAATACATAACATAGAACAAATCTTACTTTAAAAGAGCTTCGAACTCTTCTACTGTAAGTCCTGCAGCTTTTATTAAATTTCTTAAAAGACCCGGCTTCAGTTCTTTGTGCTTCGGGACAGTTAGAGTCACCTTCGAACCTTCTTTTCTAAGGACAACGTGACTTCCCACCTGCCGGTGAGGGAGCCAGCCAGCTTTAGAAAAGGCTTTAATTGTCTGCATTCCGGAAATTATGGGAAGCGAGGACATTTAAGCAACCACATCAACCACTCTGCAGGAGGATTTCCCAATGCATTCCTGCAACTCATCTTCTGCAAGAGATTCCAGGCAGGCCTGAATCGCTTCTTTAATATTCTCAATAGCATCTTCTGCTGTATCTCCCTGCGAAAAACAGCCTGGCAAGCCGGGACAACTGGCAATAAACCCCCCGACTTCTTCTTCTTCCTCAAGGATTATTTTGAACCTCATATTATCGGTTATAAGGCCTATTTCCTAATATTTCTATGGGTAAAAGGATTTAACTTTCGGATAGATTCAAGGAAAATAGAATTCATTTAACAGGTTTTCACTTCAATTTGAAAACAGCCCTCCAACGGAGAAGATCACTTCGATCAAAAAGGCTCTGCAAAGTGCTCATTATAAATCTGCAAAAATCACGGGTTTTTTAATTCTCATTTCTTAACAAACGTATCCGGAGGAGATTGAGGCAGACCTCCGACAGGAAAAAATATATTTTAATTGAGTTGAAAGAGAGGGGGAAAAGATTTCTTTCCCTCTTTAGTAATTATAAATACTACAATAGCCGATTACTATAAAATACCAAAAAGAGGAAACAAACAGAGCCTGAAAAAATGCCGGAAAACCGAAAAGAAGCTGAAATCTACATCCAAAAACTCCATGAAATGCTCCCTGAGCTTAAAGAAAAATACCATGTCAGTTACCTGGGGATTTTTGGATCCCACGTTCGGGGAGAACAGAAACCGGGAAGCGACCTGGACGTGCTTGTGGAATTCAGCAAGAACCCTACTATTTTTAAATTTATTAACCTTGAGAACTACCTTTCGGATACGCTGGGGATTAAGGTAGACCTGGTTATGAAAGATGCGTTAAAACCAAACATAGGCAGACACATCCTCAATGAAGTTGAAGCCGTTTAAAGAGGGATTGAAATTCGCGAAGTAAAAGACTATGTCCAGGATATCTATGATGCAATGGAAGCAGCAGAAAAATTTGTCAACAACTGGACGTTTGAAGAGTTTACCGAAGATCTCAAAACGCAGTTTGCAGTAATTCGGGCTCTGGAGATCATTGGCGAAGCAACACAGAATATACCTTTGAAGTACGTGAAAAATATCCTTCCGTCCCGTGGAAAGATCTGGCAGGGATACGGGACAAATTGGTCCACGCTTACTTAGGAGTAAACCTAGAGGTGGTTTGGTTATCTGTTGAGGAAGGTATCCCTGAAACAAAACCGGACATCAAACAATACTGGATGAAATGTGAACTCTCATAACCAGTGAAAGATTTGATTCAATCACAATATTCAGGAAAAACGATCGATGAAGTGCAGAACTGACAGTCCCTGCAAAGTACTCTTTCTAAAGCTGCAAAAATCACGGGTTTTTTAGTTCTCTGTTCTTAACAAACGTACTTGGGGGAGATTGAGGCAGACCACTGGCAGGAAAAATATATTTTAATTGAAATAACCGAAGACGGGAAAACTCGTGATATCGGATCGCTTAAAAAACTGCCGATACCGATATGTATCATAAGAAATGTATCGGAATGTAAAATTATGACATATACCGATACATCTCTGATTCAAGAAGAACTTCTTGCACAAATAGATGAAAAAATAAAGCGGCTCAACTCTATGCGGCCCATTCCGGCAGATGCTTTAAGAAAGTTGCAAGAAGAGATGAGATTGGTTCATACCTATCAATCCAATGCGATAGAAGGGAATACGCTAACACTCCAGGAGACAAAACTAGTCCTTGAAGAAGGACTTACTATAGGCGGAAAATCGCTCAGAGAACATCTTGAGGCGATCAATAACGCAAAAGCTTTTGACCGGATGGAAGAGCTAGCAAAGAAAAAATGTGCAATAGACCATATTACAATTCAGGAGATCCATGAAATCGTAAGCAGAGGTATACTTGAGGATGCCGGAAGATATCGTACCAGGAATGTGAGGATAGCCGGAGCAGTAAAGGCTCCCCCTGACTGGTCAAAGATGGTGAAACTTATGGATGAACTGATTGGGAAGATAGCTGAAAGCAAAGGGCATCCCGTTGAAACAGCTTCATTCCTGCATCACAGGTTTGTTGAGATTCATCCTTTCAGTGACGGAAACGGCAGAGTGGCCCGGCTTCTCATGAATCTGTATTTGATTGCAAGAGATTATCCTCCCATCGTGCTCAAAAAAGAGGATAGAGGAAAATACTACAAATTTCTTAAAGCCGCAGATGCAGGAAACATCGGCCCATTTGCCAATTTCATTGCAAAAGCCCTGAATGAAAACCTGACCATTTACCTCTCTATTACAGGCGGGAACGAAGAACTGCTGCCTCTAAAAGAACTTGCCCCAATAACTCCTTATTCTCAGGAATATCTCAGTCTGCGGGCCAGACAGGGGCTTCTGGACGCAGTAAAAATGGGAAAAACATGGTATAGTTCGAAACGTGCGGTTGAGCAATATCTATCCGAGCATGGGAATAAAGGCGTTTGATTCCCTGTTTTTTGCAAAATGATTCGGGGAGATTGAGACAGACCGCATGCAGGAAAAATATCTTTTAATTGAAATTGAGTGGGTCAAAAAAGCTTCAACAACCGTCCCAACAGAAAAGATCACTTCTATCAAAAGGCAGCCCTGCAAATTGCTCCTTCTAAATCTGCAAAAATCACAGGTTTTCAAGTTCTCTTTAAATTGGGGCAGAACGCAGGCCAGACAAATATATTTCAATTTAAATAAAAAACATATAGAACTGAATTTTTCAGGAATCCTTTTCTTCAAGCCACTCTCCTCTTGAGATTCGGGCCTGTTTAAGGATTCTGGTCAAGAGATCAACCCCAATAGTACCTTTATGTGGATTGGGAATCGTCAAAACGAGATCTTCTTTTCTCATAAAAGGGTGCTTTCCGCCAGAATATGGCCCTTCAAATCCCAGCTCCTGAAGCCTTTTAACAAAGGTTCGCCAATCGACAGGAACCAGTTTAGACAACCGCAATATCTCCTGGTCCTTTGATTATATGGTCTCCAATCCGGGGCAAAGGCAGTCCATTTCTCAACCTGATAATAATCCATTCATCAATAACTTCTTCCAGGCTTCTGCGGCATTCTTCAAGAGTTTTGCCGGTGGCCCATACTCCCTCAAGTTCGGGAACCTCTCCATAATATGGTTCTTCATCATCTATTATTTCATATCTTGCCTTTTCAAGAGCTGCCTGGATGTATTGTATAAGCATAATGATCTGTCCGAACTTTTATTTTTAAGTTTATGCTATGAATCTTATATAGATTCTGTGAACGGAGAATTAAAGTTTTTGGTATTCGTTATGTGTTTGACGAGAAAGTAAGAAACATTGATAATTACTGAAAATATTCTACCAATGAAGACTTGTAGATAAATCAAAACTGATAGGCCCTGAAAAGTGCTACTCCCAAATCTGCAAAAATCACAGGTTTTTAGTTCTCTTTAGATTGGGGCAGGCCGATGGCAGGAATAATATATTTCAATTGGATTAGAATGGATCAAAGAGTTTTCCTTTCTAATTCAGTGATCCAGTTTCGGATAGATCCAACAAAAACAGGTTTATTTAAGAGGTTTTCACTTTAATTCTAAAACAGTCCCTAATGAAGGCTTATCGATAAAGAGCAAAACTGATCAGCCCTGAATGTTCTACTTCACAAGCTGCAAAAGGCCTCAGGTTAAGAAAAAGTATATTCTGGTGCTATAATGTATTTAAAAAAAGTAGAAGTGTAAGTCCGCTTGAGAGAAGCGAAACGGACACCGTGCTGCAGAAGCGGAATTCTGCCGAAGCGGAATTCAGCCGACGCGAAATTCGGGCTTAATATCTGCGGTTTTCTCTGGGTGTCCTGTGGTTAGGAAGACACTCTCTGCAGTAAACCGGTCTTTCTGGGTCAGGTTTGAAAGGAACTTCTGTCTCAGCTTTACAGTCTGAACAGGTTGTCTTGTGCATTTCTCTGGGAGCGCCGAAGTTAGAATTTCCTCTGAAGTTTCTGTCATTAAATTCCATTTTTGTTTCACCTTTGTTTTAATTGTTTAGTAATTGTTAAAAATAAGATTGTATAGAACTCTTTGTTTAAAAAACAAAAATTGGTTTTTAACAACAGATGATTATACTTCTCTTTATCTTCAATACACATACATGGCATCTATAATATATAAACGTGCCTATAAAAAAGAAGATACACTCTCTCAAATGAGAAGACGCTTTGTAGCCAGGCTTTGTGGAGGAGATAACAGCCTATTTTCGGGCATCTCTCCCAAAATCAGATTCATGGGAGATTGAGGCAGACCACCGGCCGGAAAAAATATATTTAAATTGAATTGAACTGGAAGAGAACTTCTTTGTATACAGCAGTCCAGTTTCGGATAGCTCCAATAAAAAACGGATTCTTTTAACACTTTTTCACTTGAATCAGAAAACAGCCCCCCAATGAAGACTTATCGAAAAGAAGACTTATCGGCCCTGCAACTGTTTCTTCTCAAGCTGCAAAAGATCACGAGTTAAGAAAAAAGGATATTCCCGGTTTATGCATATTTAAAAAAAGTAAAAGTATAAGTCCGCTTGAGCGAAGCGAAACGGACACCGTGCTGCAGAAGCGGAATTCGGCCGAAACGGACATCGTGCTGTTGCACTTGCAGTGCAACTCCCAGAAAATATCCGATTTTCTGTGATCCCGAAGCGAAACTAGGGAAGCGAAACTAGGGAAGCGAAACTAGGGCATGCTTATTATTATTCAGACTTAATCTACCATCTGATTGATTTTATTGTAAAAATCTATTACCAACTTTGTTTTCTCGCTTTCCATGTTCGCCTGGAAAGTTCGGATTTGCTTTCCCAGGGGTTTTTCTAAGACAATCCCTGACTCAATCAAAGGTGTGATAACCCTTGATACGCTGGCGTGAGACAATCCAGTTTCCTCAGCTATTCCTGAAAGGTAGGTTGGTTCGTTTTGTCGTTCGATCAGATTCTTAAGGACTGTCATCTGTGCGGTTTTCCCGAATATTTTTTCAAGTGGATCCATTGTTTTCATCTCAGAGGCGGCTACTCTCAGTTAGTGATTTTTATATTTAATACTAACTTGTCATTCACAGTTATATAATTATCTCTTTATTAAATAGAGCAGATTATCGGCACTGAATAATTTTAATGTTTGGACCATCCTTTCTATGCATAATTTATATAATTTAAGTTATACTGTGCACGGATAAGTGTTTTATTAATAGTGAGGATCCACCGCGAAATGACTTACTACATTTTCACACTGTACTTAACTATTTTCGTAAGCATCTTTATCGATTTTGTTCCAAATAATTATGTGTTGCCTAAGTTACTTCGTAACGAGCTATTAAAGCCTGAGAAAATCTATACGAGCTGATCCCAAAATCTGAAGGTTGTTTTTGAAGGAGGCGAGTAAAACAATCATGACAGGGAGCATCAGTTGTGGAAGGGAAACAGCGAGCAGCTTCAGTACAACTATAAACGTTAGATGCAGCAATAAGAAAATTAATGTAATCAAGGTCAGTACATTTGGGCAGATTTATAGACATTACTTAACCAAGTTGTACATTTTATCCATAAATAATTATAATTTATATGATTTTAAATTTACGGAGATTGAAGTGCGTAAGTCCTATCTATTATAACCACAAAAAGCGCCGCCGGAAATGAAAGACTAACTCTAGCTATCAGAAACGAAACCGAAAAAGCAAGGAAAAACTGTAACTTCATAAATTAGTCCGCTTGAGCGAGCGAAGCGAGTGAAACGGACCTCGTGCTCCCGAAGCGAAACTCGGGAAGCGAAACTCGGGAAGCGAAACTCGGGAAGCGAAATCGGGTATTATATATAATGTCCAAACTTTTAATAAACAATGATTAAAATCAGCTTCAAGCAGGGGACTCTGCTTATACAGGGCAACGTAAGGGTTCCCAATGCAGTCTGGGACGAAAGGAGCGGGAGCTTTAGGGCTCTTGCCATGTATTACAGGGATACGGTTAACTACCTGAAAAAATCTAAAATTCAATTTGAAGATAACGTTCTTGATCTCCTTCCATGTCCTGACCTTGCAGCAGCTTATGAGGCTTCAGGACAAAAACTGAAATTAAGGGACTATCAGGCAGAAGCTCTTGTGTCCTGGGGTGAGAATGACAAATGGGGTGTACTTGTTCTCCCAACAGGAAGCGGAAAAACTCTTGTTGGAATCCGGGCTATAGCAGGGTGCAATACCCCTGCCCTTGTGATTGTCCCGACCCTTGACCTCCTTGAGCAGTGGAAAAAGCAGCTTGAGGGAGCCTTTTCCATGGAAATAGGGCAGCTTGGCGGCGGGGAAAAGAAAATTCTTCCGATAACAGTTTCTACATATGACTCTGCCTACATTCACGCCGAAACTCTTGGGAACAGATTCGGCCTCCTTGTTTTTGATGAAGTACACCATCTGCCTGCAGCCGGGTACAGAAGCATTGCCGAATTTTCCGCAGCCCCATACAGACTTGGGCTGACAGCTACATACGAACGGGAAGATGAGCTGCACTCGGAACTCAACAGGCTTGTCGGGGGGAAGGTATATGAAAAGCAGATCTCGGAACTTGCAGGAGGGCACCTTGCCCCTTACATAATTAAACGGATAGCTATTGCACTTACGGAAGAGGAACGAAAAGAGTATGAACAGCACTATTCTGTGTTCCTTAACTATATCAGGAAAACCGGAATGATAATGAAAGGCCCGCAGGATTTTCAGAAGCTGGTTATGAAAAGCGGGAGAGACCCTGAAGCCCGAAAAGCCCTCCTTGCAAGAAATACGGCAAGAGACCTTGCTTTCAACAGCGACTCAAAACTTGAAAAACTGAAAGAGATTCTGGAAACGCACAAAGACGACAGGGTCTTTATTTTTACGGAACACAACCGCCTCGTCCACCTTATTTCCAGGGAATTTCTCATCCCTGCAATTACTTACAGGACGCCCGCAAAAGAAAGGAGTTCTATTCTCGAAAAATTCAGGGCAGGAAGTTACAGAGCTGTGGTCACCTCAAAGGTGCTTGACGAGGGCATTGATATCCCTGAAGCAAATATAGGAATTATAGCAAGCGGGACAGGCAGCAAGCGGGAATATATTCAGCGCCTCGGCAGGATCCTGAGGAAAAAAGAAGGGAAAGAAGCAATCCTCTACGAAATTATAGCCGACGAAACAACCGAAACCGGAACTGCAAAGAGAAGAAAAGAGGCTGTTTCAACCCAAAGAAATCCTGGAAACACAGTAAAGGAAAGTCAGATGAAAAGGAAAAAAAGCGCTGACGAAACTGAAAGCACTGAAAGCACTGAAAGCACTGAAAGCACTGAAAGCACTGAAAGCACTGAAAACACTGAAAGCACTGAAAGCCCAGGAGGTGGCTCTTCTGCTCACATCTGACCTTCTTGTAACCCGCATTTCCAGAGGGAAAATAAAGCCTGCGTATGCAGCCTTTGACCCCGAAAACCTGGAACTTGCCAGGCTCCTGATAGAAACCTTCGAGCAGCATGTAGGGAAAACTTACGGAGACCTTCTGGCTGAACTTGAAGGGTATGAAGAGATGAATTACCGTTTCATCAGAGGCCTTTCCCAGCTGCTTGGAAGGAGAGCTGTGATCGAAACGGATGCTGTCGTCGATTCTTCTGCAGCTAGGGAAGCCGTTTTTGAAGCCTGTGGCGGGATGGCCCTTTCTCCTGCCGAGAAAAAAGAGGCACTGCAGAAGGCAGCAAAGAAACTTTCAATTTCGGTCCAGGAACTTGAAAAAGCACTCTGGGCTGACCTTGAAGAAAACCAGGTTCTGAAAAGCTTCCTCCCTCTTTCGCCCGCAGAACTCCTTAAACAGTATAATCTCTCCCTGACCCAGACCCTGCTCTTCCGCGCAGTTGACCTTGACATCTGGATAAAAGGCGATTTTCAGAAGATTCTCTGGAAGATCCTTCGTTCGGGACTTATGTACTCCCTGGAAGACGCTGAAGAGACAACAGGCAAAAAAGGAGCAGAAGTAGAAAAAGAAGAGCTAGAAGAGCTAAAAGAGCTAAAAGAGCCAGAAGAGCTAAAAGATGTCCATCTCCATCTCGATGGGCCAGCCTCCCTTTTCCGCATGTCTGAACGTTACGGGAATTCCTTTGCAAAACTCTTCCCGACCCTTGTTAGATCAAAAGGCTGGAGGCTGAAGGCAGGAATCCTCTACAAAGGTTACCAGGGAAAACGCATTCTTGAGTTTACCCTTGACGACTCGGAAGAGGCTTTTAAGCCCACGCCCGAGGCAATCGGATACCCGGCCCCCCTCTCTTCAGGATTTCAACTTGAAGAAGAACAGGAAGGGTACGAAACCGGGAAAGAAGAAACCGGTGCAGAAAAGGAAGCTGAGGCTCAGGAAATAGACATTGAAAGCGCAGATTACGACAGTATGCTTGAAAAGGTATTCGGCAGCCTCAGTTTAGGGAGCTGGAAGATCAAAAGAGAACCCACAATTCTCAGAGCCGGAAAATATGCTTTTGTTCCGGACTTTGCCTTGCAGAGGGACGGAATGAAGGTATACCTGGAAATCGTGGGCTTCTGGACTCCGGAATATCTTGAAAAGAAGGTTAATAAACTCAAGGAAGTAAAGGAACCTCTAATTCTCCTGATTGATAGAAAACTGAAATGTTCTGAAAAAGACTTCCCTGCACAGGAAGTGATTTTCTTTGACAGGAAGATTCCGACAAACGAAGTCATGAAAGTGCTCAGGAAATATGAGGAAAAAAGGCTTACAGAAGATAGGTCAATGCTGCAGGAAATCAAGATTCCTCTTTCCGGAGAATTGGTAAGCCTTGAGAAAATCGCATCTGAGAAAGGAGTCCTTCTCGATGCCTTAAAAGAAGTGATTGCAGACAGGCTTGCAAAATCCACGGAATCCGTAGAATTCGAGGAATCAGAAGAGTTCGAGGAATCAGCAGAGTTAGAAGAATCAGCAAAGTTAGAAGAATCTGGTAAATCTGGAAAATTCAGGGATTATGTGCTCCTTGAAAACTACATGATCCAAAGGCCGTTGCTTGAGAGAATCGATCTGGAGCTTGAAAAACCCGGCGCAGCAGAGACATACGCAGGCGCAGTAGATGTATTTGAGAGTTTCAGGCTTGACCGCAGCCTCTATTATCCTGTGCTCGAACAACTCGGGTATAAAGTTATCTGGACAGGGCTGAGTGAAGAGGAAGCAAAAATTAAAAAAGTTCAGAAAATAATTGAACCACAGGAATAGTAAGTTTTCCGTGCGATCTTCAAAGCCAAAAAGGTATTTAGGAAAGACATTTGATTTTTTTCAAAAGGTTTAATAATAGTGACTTAAGTACGATCTTTATATGGCGGGCCTGGCAAGACACGATCCTTTCATTGAGATAAATATTATAAAAAACCCGGATGAATTTTTTGGTAGAAAGGACGAACTCAGGACGATTTTTACAAGGCTTCAAGGACTTCAAAGTACTTCTATTTATGGAGAAAGGAAAATTGGGAAATCGTCTTTACTCTATAAAGTATTCTGTGATATTCCTGAAGAATTAGGAAATGAGTACAAAAGTGCATATATTGATTTACGAGATTCGGATTATCATACAGTTTACTATTTTTTAAAAAACGTTTTATCAGAGTTTAAATGTGATCCTGAGGTTATATTAGAAAATAATACTTATAATAAAAATTTAATTGCATTTTCTGAATCCATCAAAGAATTGAGTACAAAATATAAGCCTGTGCTTTTGATTGATGAATTTGACCATATAATTAAAAAACCTGAAGAATTCAATAAAGATTTTTTGGATACTTTGAGAACTCTTGGAAATCATGGACACATAGCTTACATCACTGCATCTTTGTACTCTTTAAAAGAGTTATGTATCAAAAGCAAACTTAATTCACCGTTTTATTCAATATTTTACGAATTACAGCTTGGTGAACTTACTCGTGGAGAAATTACTGATTTTTTGTCAGCAAAAAGAAAAGATGTTAATTTCAATGCAGAAGAGATTAAACTGATTAAAGAAATTGCAGGAAATAATCCCTTGCATTTGAGAATAGCCTGTTATCATATTTTTGCAAATAAAGGAAAAAAATGGAATCGAAGTAAACTGAAAGGAAAAATCCAAAATGAAATCAATCATTTTGATGACAAAGAGGCACGGAGAAAAAAAAATATAAGAGATATCGGAAAAAAAGTTACTAAATATATTTCCAAACTCGTAGAAAACTACACTGGTAACTAAAAATATTTTTGACGAAATGAGGACAAAAATGTTTAATGATATAAAAACCTCCTTGCTCCAAATATATCAGTGCATATTTAAACCCATTACATTTACTGATTACGAAAATAGCTTGGACAAGAAAAGCAAACTAAGGCTACTTTTGAAACTATCTCTTGTTTCATTCATTTTTTCAATCTTTACTGTTTCAACTATTAGAATTATAAGCTTTTATTTTTTCAAAGTTCTTTTTGACTGGACTTTCCTTATATTATTTACTCTCGTCCCCTTGTGCAGCGTTGTTGTCGGCATTGTTGTAGGCATTGCTAGAGGCAAAGCTGGAGGCATTGCTTACGGCATTTCTGGAGGCATTGCTATCGGTATTGCTGGAGGCATTGCTATCGGTATTGCTGGAGGCATTGCTATCGGTATTGCTGGAGGCATTGCTATCGGTATTGCTGGAGGCATTGCTATCGGTATTGCTGGAGGCATTGCTATCGGTATTATTATCAGTATTGCTAGATGCATTACATTCGGCATTTCTGAAGGCATTTCTGAAGGCATTTCTGAAGGCATTTCTGAAGGCATTGCATTAGGCATTTTTGTCAGCATTGCATTAGGCATTTTTGTCAGCATTTTTTTCGACATTTCTGTCGGCATTTCTGTCGGCATCTCAGGTTGCATCAGCTTTTTGGTATTTTATTCCCGAGTATTCTATATATTACCACATTTGATACAATATTTCCGTGCAAAATTTTCGAATGACAACCCCTTTAGGTTATTCAGAAAATCGCCTATATATTGGGATGAAATAATCATTTATCCCCTTCCATTTTTGACAGATTTCTTATTGCTGTTAACTGAAAAAGACAGAAATAAAGGACTGTCAGAAATTGAATTCGTATCTGCGAAGCGACCTACACAGAGGAAAGCAGCTTTCAATGCTCTTCTACAGATAACAATCAATGATTTGAGTAAATTAGAATCGATAAAAGCGATACCTGACGCTTCAGGAAATGTTTCATTCCTTTCTTCTTTTGAAGGGTTTTTACCGAAGGAATTTAATAGAACTCTAAGAATTATAGACGATTTATCTATAGACGTTAGAAATTATCTTAACTCTTCAAGTAATTATAATAAACTTAAAAATTTGAATAATATCGAAAGCGATTTTATTGATATAAAGAAAAGCCTAATTGCTACCAAAGGGCCTGTAGGTGTAAAGTTCCTTTCTCTGGTGGAAACATGGTCACAAATAATTGAAGAAGAAAAAAAACAATTTAAAAGAACTGATATGGATAGTTTTGAAGAAATCCCAAATCCTTACATTTTTGGAAATCCTGTTAAAGCTGATAATTCTTCAAGGCTTTTTGTAGGCAGAAAGGATGTTGTTGAATTGATTAAATCAAATCTCACATCCAATAATTCTCAAAAACCTGCATTATTCATATATGGAAGAAGAAGAGTTGGAAAGTCATCAGTTTTAGTCAATCTCCATAAACTATTAGAAAAACAATATATTCCTGCGTATATCGATTTTCAAGACCCAAAATATGGAGAAAGCCAACCATCATTTTGCTATAATTTATCGAAAGTGATTTGCGATTCACTAAACGACAGGGGATTTTCTTTTGAGAATCCACCTCTTGGTTCCTTTCAAAGTAATTCATTTACAACTTTAGGCAACTGGCTAGATAAAACTGAAGAATTACTCGAAAAAGAAAATCGGTTAGTAATAATTTGTTTTGATGAATACGAAAAGATGGAAGAGTGCATACAAAATGGTTCTCTTACTACTGCAATACTAAATCAATTGAGAAATATTATCCAGCATCGTAAATATTTTGTTGTTTTAATATCTGGAACTAACGAATTTAGTGAACTAAAAATAAATTGGTCAGATTACCTAATAAACACCAAACTTATCAAAATAGGTTATTTATCAAAAGATGACGCAAGAACTTTAATCACAAATCCGATTGACGACTTCACCTTAAACTATAAAGGTGGACAAGACGGAGAGACTGTCAATCAGATAATAAATTTAACGAATTGCCAACCTTATTTAACTCAAGCAGTATGTTTTGAGCTGGTCAACTATTTGAACTCACAATGTCGTAAAGAGGCTTGTATAGAAGATGTTGATCTAGCGGCACAAAAAGTGTTAGGTTCTGCTAATGCTTATTTCGATTATATCTGGAACATAGAATGTACGGATGAAGAAAAAGAATTCCTTCACAAAATGATTAAAAATGTTTATGGAGAAGGGAATGAGAGGGAAATCAATTCTCTTTTAAGAAAGGAATTTATTGAAAAAGTTGATGGTATCTATAAGTTTAAAGTTGAATTAGTGAAAATGTGGATAAAGAAAAATAGTCTCCTTAATTGAGCTAAACTATTCTTGAGTATAAATTTATGCTTAACACTCAAAAAATGATTTTCAAATTGTTAAAGGAAGATAATCTAATGCCCCCTAACACTACGAAAATTCTTCAAGTCGATTCAAATCCCTATATTTCTGGAAATCCGGTTAAAGCTAATAATTCTTCAAGGTTATTTGTAGATAGAATGGACATTGTTGAATTAATTAAATCAAATCTCACATACAATATTTATCAAAAACCTGCATTATTCTTATATGGAAGAAGATGTGTTGGAAAATCATCAGTTTTACTCAGTCTTCATAAGTTATTAGAAAAACAATATATTCCTTCGTGTATTGATTTTCTAGATCCAATATACGGAGAAAGCCAACCCTCATTTTGTTACTATTTATCAAAAGTGATTTGCGATTCACTAAACGAAAGGGGATTTTCTAATGAGAATCCGACTAGCGTTTCTTTTCAAAATAGCCCTTTTACAATCTTAGATAGCTGGTTAGATAAAACTGAAGAATTACTCGAAAAAGAAAATCGGTTAGTAATAATTTGTTTTGATGAATACGAAAAGATGGAAGAGTGCATACAAAATGGTTCTCTTACTACTGCAATACTAAATCAATTGAGAAATATTATCCAGCATCGTAAATATTTTGTTGTTTTAATATCTGGAACTAACGAATTTAGTGAACTAAAAATAAATTGGTCAGATTACCTAATAAACACCAAACTTATCAAAATAGGTTATTTATCAAAAGATGACGCAAGAACTTTAATCACAAATCCGATTGACGACTTCACCTTAAACTATAAAGGTGGACAAGACGGAGAGACTGTCAATCAGATAATAAATTTAACGAATTGCCAACCTTATTTAACTCAAGCAGTATGTTTTGAGCTGGTCAACTATTTGAACTCACAATGTCGTAAAGAGGCTTGTATAGAAGATGTTGATCTAGCGGCACAAAAAGTGTTAGGTTCTGCTAATGCTTATTTCGATTATATCTGGAACATAGAATGTACGGATGAAGAAAAAGAATTCCTTCACAAAATGATTAAAAATGTTTATGGAGAAGGGAATGAGAGAGAAATCGATTCTCTTTTAAGAAAGGATATTATTGAAAAAGTTGACGGTGTCTATAAGTTTAAAGTTGAATTAGTGAAAATGTGGATAAAGAAAAATAGTCCTTAATTGAGTTAACCAATCTCTACTCCAAAATTTAGTGATTCTCGACAAAAAAACCTGATTTATTTATTGAAAAGAGAAATGCTGAAGGATTGCTCATTTGTATTTGGTTAAGATATGATCTATAAGAAATGTGTTATTTTCGTTGCCGTTTCTGTAAACTTGTAAATGTAAACAGAGATAAATGGATGATTGCAGTAGTCATTTTAACGTTAACATTACTTAACCAAATACAAATGGGTCGTGTCAGTAAGAGGCTGTCTTAAAATTCAAATCAATTCTACAATGGGATAACAAGTATGTTTTATGTTAACTTTAAGGATATCACTTTATCCTATAGACCTGTGAGCTTAATTCACAAAATCAAATTCAATAGACATTACGTTTTAAATCTACTTTATAGGCAGTAAACGGTTTAATGCTACAGTTTTTTAAATCAAATGTGTAATCCTATCCCAATTGTGAGATCAGGTTGAATTTTAAGACACGCTCTAAGCCTTTGATTGAATTTGGAAAAACGATCATACTCCTAGGGGAAAAATGTAGAGATATTCTTCTGCTTACGGCTTTCAGTAACTGGTCGCCACGACTGGAATTTGAAATGCTGTTCTTTCTCTTGCTCTGGGTGCTATATTTTTCACTATTCCTCTATGATTCCCTTAACTACTATAAAAATACAACTAAACCTGCTTAAAATAGTTCCTTATTATATCAACAACCTTTCACACAGGGGATTTACTGAAAAACAGGATATAAAAAAGAACAGACCCGGAAGACTCCAAAAAGAAGCAGGGATAACATATACAAAAGGAAGGCATACCATCAATGACGTAAAAATTATGTAAATTAATCTCTCGTGGATGCCCTGAGAAGACGTAACACTATAGACAGCAGAGGATATAAATTTACAAACGATTAAAGAACTTATTCCTCACGTTTAAGTTTTTTAAAGCCGGATATTCTCAAATTTTGCCATATTTTGAACACTTCCACATAAAAAATTTACATCCACAAAATAAAATTGTGAAACATATACACAAAAGAAATAATGCGCATATTGCTATTTTTATTTCGATTGGTGACATTTTAATAACCCCTTTTTACTTTTCAGTGATATTGAATACACGATTATTGAATACAGGATAATAGTAGCATCCTTTTTAGCGTTTCCGGTACTCACAGAAGACTGAAGATAACATACTCTAATGCTAAGAAAATCCTTCAGTCAAATTTTATTCTACGTACTCTATGCTCCTTTTTACAGGCCTGAACAGCTTCATGAACTCATGCACGTCCTCCGGGAAATCCGTGCTTACGGAAAGCCCTATCTCTTTTGCTTCGCTTGCTGAAAGAGGAGTGCTGTGAATCATTTCTCCACTGACCAGTTTTTCGACCACTTCATCGAGCCTGCTTTCCCCGGCAGGCCCTGCCTGTATTTTACCTTCGAGGAGTTCTTTTGCAACTTTCCGGGTGAGTTTGAGAGCTTTTCTTGAGATGTCGCTCATAACAAGGGTGGTATCTGCTGCGTTTTCTTTTTTTGTCTCTGCCGCATAAATCCAGGAAGGAGCAGGGTAAGTCCCGCGCAAGAAATCGCCTATCTGTGGATCGATAGGCCCGATAACCGCATCTTTATCCATCACAATTTCGTTTGCAGCAAGGGCAATAACCGTGCCTCCGGACATAGAGTAATGAGGGATAATGACCCTGGTATTTTTGGGGTGTTTCCTGAGGGCACGGGCAATCTGGATGCTGGCAAGGAGCTGCCCGCCAGGGGTGTGCAGGATTATCTCAAGTGGGTAGTCCTTGTATTGCCTTATCCAGCGCAGGACCTGTTCGGCATCCTCCTCATCTATGAACTGGTAAGCAGGCAGTCCGAATAAGGAGACAGCCTCCCGCCTGTGAATAATCGTGAGCACTTTGCAGCCGTGGCGTTTCTCCATAGCTTTCAGTTTTGCCATACGCTGTATCCGAATTCTCTTAAGCTGCGACTGTGGATAGATTATGGTATAGAGAAAGAAAAGTACAAACAAAATAGACATTAAATCCCAGATACTGATTGTCGTGCTGTCAATAGTGATCAGAAAATTCCCCCTAAAACTTCTCCCGCAGGCACCGCTAAAGCTAAGCGAAAGGCGAGATTAAAACCCCAGGTTTAATCACATGATAAATAGTCCTGCAGGTTTTTAATTCTTGGCTATCCTCACTGCCGGAAAAAGCGATCTTGTAAGGAGATTGTAAAGACCTCGAAGAAGAAGGAGAAGAAAAAGAAGGAAAAGAGAAAGAAGGAGAAGAGAAAAAGAAAAAAAGGTGAAAAAGATAGAGAAGGAAAAGAGAAAGAAGGAAAAGAGAAAGAAGGAGAAGAAAAAGAAGGAAAAGAGAAAGAAGGAGAAGAGAAAAAGAAAAAAAGGTGAAAAAGATAGAGAAGGAAATTAAATTATAAAATCTTGGCATAGTTTCATGGAGAAATCAGCTTGAGCCCTATTACCCCTGAGAAAATAAGACTGATACAGACAAGCCTGCCAAAATCCATGGACTCTTTAAAGAGCAAGATACCCAGGACAGTAGTGCCGATAATCCCTATTCCGGTCCAGACTGCATAGGCGGTCCCTATTGGCAGAGTTTTCAGGGCTCTAGACAGGAAATCAAAGCTAATGATCATGCAGGCGACCGTAAAGATGCTTGGATAAAGCTTCGTGAAACCTTCCGTATATTTTAGCCCTATTGCCCAGGCAACCTCACAAAGACCAGCGATGAAAAGAAAGACCCATTCCATTTTGTTCCACACAACCTGCTTATGTAAATTTTCCTGCTTATCTAAATATTATGGGGTTACAGTGATGATAACAATTGAAATGTATTAAAGAGCCTCTTTCTCTTTATAACCTGCCTATAGAACCCCTTGAAAAGCCTGTTAAATTCCTCAATGGCGAAATTCTCGAATCTTTAAATCAGAAATAAAAATCGGAGTAAGCAAACAATAGACCTTTAAATCATGCGGGAGAATATTTTAATATGGCAGCCCCGAAGTACCTGAAACGCTACTTCAAGGTACAGAGAAATGAAATGCCTGCTCTTTTTAAGATCACAGAGAAAATTCCGGTCCAGTTCGATTCAGACATGCCGCTTGAAGAACTCAGGGAAATTCATGAGAAAGGCATTGAAGAATACCGGAAACTTCACGAAAACCTTGAGATCGCTTCTATGGAAGCTTTTGCCTATAAAGATCCGGCTGACAGACTGGTACTGTTTACTGAGAGCTTTCTGGAAATCCCGAAAGCCAGCCCCTCTCTTCTCGACCTTAAAGTTGCAATCGTGGACAAGATGATTGAGAACTGTAATTGCTGCGGATGGCGCTGCGGAGTTAACAGGAAGGAAGGTGGGAAAGGCTTCTGCAGGCTGACCGATGTTTCCAATTATGCCTCCGAGTTCCTGCACATGGGAGAAGAACCCGAACTTGTACCCTCTCACACGATCTTTTTTACGGGCTGTACCTTTGCCTGCGTCTACTGCCAGAACTGGGACATCTCAACCTGCCCTGAAGCCGGAACTCGCATCGAGCCCAGGAAACTTGCAAAGCTAATTGACCTCAGAAGAATGCACGGGGCCAGAAACGTAAACTTTGTAACTCCTACCCCACATGTGCATACAGTCCTGAAAATAATCAGGGAAATATCCGTAAACACGCCTGTGGTCTGGAACTCGAATATGTACCATTCCCCGGAGATCGCAGAAATCCTCGAAGGAGTTGTAGACGTCTACCTCGGGGATTTCAAATACGGAAACAACATCTGCGCCCAGAAATATTCAAAAATAAAAAACTATCTGGAAATCGTACAGCCCAACTTCGAATTCGCCTACCAAACCGCCGAAATCCTCCTTCGCCACCTGGTTCTCCCTGGCCATCTGGAATGCTGTACAAAACCGATTGCCGAATGGGTCGCAAAAAATATCCCACAAATCAGGTTTAACCTTATGTTCCAGTACAGACCATGCTACCGGGCAATGGAATATCCAGAAATGGGACGGCAACTGACCCCGGAAGAAGAGGCTGAAGCGATTGATATTGTGAGAGAGGCGGGAATTGAAGATTTATTGATCTGATTGAGTACAAAACAGGTAACATTCTAACTTTAAGCTAATAGCCCCAAATCTCCTTTTACGATTCCATGTTCTAATTTTCTGACACCTCGCTTTAGTTTTCACTTTGCAGGACCCCAAGCTCTCACCGGGTGCAAAGCAGCCAGCTTTTACAGAAATTCATAGAAGAAACATAAATAATTGTCCAGTCTTGTTTTAGATTTTCAGTATATAATCATTCAAATGTAGCTTTTATTTCAAGAAGCTGGTATTACTTTCGTTATAATTTGAATATATGCAGTCCTATAAAAAGAAAAAATGATTTAGAGACTATCCGAAAAGTCATAATGGCATGTTGTAAAGTTACAATAGGTCTATAATATCAAGTATCGTTTCCGGGTGTGCATGTTGCCAATTGTAAAAGCTATAGTAGGTCACAACACTTTTCGGATAGGCTCTTAGTATAGAGGAGTTTGTCCTTAGATTTGGAGAAAACATTGAAAAAGAGAAAGAGTTAAAAAGATTAATGGGTATGCTTAAAGAGAAAATCTTCGATAAATAAAATGGAATTTTAATCGAAATCCTCACCGAAAATAAGAAATAAGAAAGCTTGTCAGAATTAAAAATAATGAAAAGATCATTACTGGATAGCCAGCTTCAGATTGGACATTCAAGCCTATGCTCTGCGTGATCTTATATTTGTATAAGACCGTGATGTAATTCTTCCGATGACATGGCAATTCCTGAGATGTCTGAATGCAGTGCTCAAACAGACTGATCAAATTGTTTCGACACGAAAATCGCTCTCAATAGAAAATGCATAATATGAATTCAGGAAACCAGAGTTATACACTATGAACAAAAGAGAACGAAAGACACCCGCGCGCATTGAGTACCTGAGAGTGGAGAACTATCGGGCACTTCGACAGGTTGAGTTCAAAAATCTTACACCTATGACAGTGCTTTTAGGTCCTAATGGTAGTGGCAAGTCCACGGTGTTCGATGTTTTCGCTTTTCTTTCTGAGTGCTTTGAATCGGGGTTGCGTCGTGCTTGGGATCGGAGAGGTAGAGCGAAAGAACTCAAGACACGTGGTTGTGACGGGCCTATAGTAATCGAAATAAAGTACAAAGAACCTGGTTTTCCTAAAATTACCTATCATTTAGCTGTGGATGAACGGAATGGTTTGCCGGTGGTGAAGGAAGAATGGCTGCAGTGGAGAAGAGGAACACAGGGTAAACCGTTCCGTTTTCTCGACTATCGTGAAGGGCAAGGACGAGCCATTAGTGGCGAGCTGCCGGATGAGCAAGATGATAGAATTGAAACTCCACTCAAGTCTCCGGACCTCATTGCTGTAAACGCTCTTGGCCAATTCGCAGCTCACCCTCGCGTGGCTTCATTGCGTGATTTTATTACAGGCTGGCATGTCTCATACTTATCAGTGGATGATACACGTGGTCAGCCGGAAGCAGGACCTCAGGAAAGACTTTCACGCACAGGTGACAATCTGGCTAATGTGATACAGTACCTTGCTGAGCAGCACCCATCGCGACTTGAGCACATCTTTGACGTTTTGCGGAATCGTGTCCCACATGTAGAAAAAGTACTGGCTGAAGCTATGCCTGACGGCCGCCTCCTGCTCCAGATAAAAGACGCTCCTTTTGACCATCCTGTGCTTGCCCGCTTTGCATCTGACGGTACACTCAAGATGCTGGCTTATCTGGTGCTACTTAATGATCCCGAACCCCCTTCATTTATTGGTATCGAAGAGCCCGAAAACTTCCTTCACCCACGCCTGCTGCCCGAACTGGCCGAAGAATGCCGGAAAGCCAGTGCCCGAGGACAGTTCCTGATCACCACACACTCCCCATTTTTTGTAAATGCTCTTCGGCCCGAAGAGGTCCGCATACTTTACCGAGATGAGCACGGATATACTCAGACTGTTCGAGCGGCTGACATCCGGGGCATCCCGGAATTCATAGAGGCCGGCGCTTCTCTGGGATATCTGTGGCTGGAAGGGCGCTTCGGCATGGGAGACCCGCTGGTGAATCAGGGAGCTCCTTCGCGCAAAGGAGGAAAAACATGAGTTCAGAGCACCTGGAAATCCTCGTAGAGGAACCTTCCATGGAAGCATTCCTCAGGGAACTGCTTCCCAGAATGCTTGGAGATAAAGTGAGTTTTGAAGTTTATCCCTTCCAATGCAAGGATGATCTGCTTGCCAAACTGTCCTCCCGGCTTAAGGGCTACTCGGCCTGGCTTCCGGCAGACTGGCGTATCGTAGTGGTTGTGGACAGGGATGATGAAGACTGCAGAAAACTCAAACAGAGGCTGGACGAAACAGTCCTCAGGGAAGGCCTTCGTACCCGGTCAAGAGACGCTACAAACTGGCAGGTGGTGAACCGGATAGTCATCGAAGAACTCGAAGCCTGGTATTTCGGGGACTGGGCAGCAGTTAAACGTGCCTATCCCCGGGTGAGCGCAAATATCCCGCAAAAAGAAGCTTATCGCAACCCTGATGCCATTTCCGGCGGCACATGGGAAGCTTTTGAGAGGCTTATGAAGAAGTCAGGCTACTTTGAAGGAGGCCTGAGAAAAATTGAAGCCGCACGCCATCTCGGGCGCCAGATCGATTGGCAGCACAATAGTTCTCTCAGTTTCCAATATTTCAGGGATGCAGTTCTTGAAGCTCTGTAATATATATGACGTATTTCTGTGACATATCTCTATGACATATCTCTATGACATATCTCTGTGAAATATCTCTGTGACATATCTCTATGACATATCTCTATGACATCTATCAGGTGCAGCCATCTGTAATCGTAATTTCTAAATTCTACCCGCACAATATAATCTATCACTTTTCTATCACTAAAAAGCTACAATCTGTCAGCTGATCTTTTGCCTCTCTCTTTTTAATTCCTCAACTCACCAAATAATCATCCGGATGAACACAAATTCCTCTAGTTTCACAATTATTTGATTCTAAACAAGATGGATAAGCTGCAGAAAAGTGAATTTTTTGTTCGTATTTACTTGCAAAGTCATGAATTTATTCCAGGACTCTTTCCGACTCCCTTTTTTTCCACTTTTCAGAGCCCCGGACTCTCACCGGGTGCGAAGCAGCCGGCTTTTACATGATTTCATGAAAGAATATAAAGAAATGTCGTCCATTTTTATCCGGGTGATGTTTTGAAACATCTAACTGTCAGTAGATCTCTTAACTGTAGCACGACCTAACCATCTACGTACGGTAGCTGGCTCTATACCCAATTCATCAGCAATAGCTTTTTCACTCATTCCTTTCGTGGTCATTTTAAGGGCTAAATCAATAATATGTTCCTCTTTGCGAAGATCATAATAGACAGTGCCTGTATGGTCATTGAATACTTTGCCACAGTGGCGACAGATATATTTTCTAACCTTTTCTCCACGGCTTACAGAAGTTCCATTTCCAATAACATTGCCTTTACCAGTAAGACCATAAAGTTCACAATCCTTATTTAGACAAGCAATATCATTGAATTGCGGTTTAGGACCTCGTTTCCCCATGAGTAATATTACTTAATTAACGTTATATAACATCAACTGAGTAAAAAGGGACTACCAAAGAAATGAGCTGTGCGATTTGTGATTCCAGACGATTTTTTTCAAATGCGTCTTTTATTTCAGGAAGTTGATATTGCCATTCTTCAGAATTTATACATTCAAGTAATGGAAAAGGAAAAAGATGAGTTAATATGGAAATTTTTGTCCTTAAATTTGGAGAAATTGTAAAAAAGAGCAAGAATTAAAAAGATTAGAAGATATACCTGAACAGAACATCCTGGAAGAATAATAATAGAAATTTTATCGAAATCCTCATTAGAAAATGAATTGAGAGCAGATTTCGGGCTGAAAACAGCGGAAATAATTTGAATTCACAACTAAAGAATCACAAAAAATTGCAAGCTAAGAAGCACAGGACATAGTATATCCCTAAAAAACATGAGAATCATTGCCATGTGCTCGCTCTTTCCATGAATTCCAACTTCCTTAGTTTGAGGAATAAAAAATGATCAATGGTGAACTAAAAAGCCAAATAGACCGTATATGGGACGTTTTCTGGTCTGGAGGAATCTCCAACCCCCTGGAAGTTATCGAGCAAATTACCTACCTGCTGTTTTTAAGGCGACTGGATGACCTGCATACGCTGGAGGAAAATAAATCCGCACGCCTCAAACGCCCTATGGAGAGACATGTCTTTCCTGAAGGCAAAGATCCAAAGGGCCGCCCCTACGAGGATCTGCGCTGGTCTCACTTCAAGCATCTGTCACCGGCTGAGATGTTCACAGTGGTTGATGAACACGTTTTCCCATTTCTACGCACCCTGGGAGGCGACGATTCCACCTACGCCCACCACATGGAGGGTGCCCGCTTCACAATTCCCACCCCTTCGATGCTGTCCAGGGTAGTTGACCTTCTGGACAGTGTACCCATGGAGAACCGCGATACCAAGGGCGACCTCTACGAATACATGCTTGGCAAAATCGCCAGCGCCGGACAGAACGGCCAGTTCAGAACTCCGCGCCACATCATTAGCTTGATGGTGGAGATGACAGCCCCACAGCCAACAGATATCATATGTGATCCAGCTACGAGGAATCCGGCTGTGCCGCATGCTGGATCACATATGATATC
>MDTP02000087.1 GCA_001714685.2 Methanosarcina sp. Ant1
GATCAGAAAAATGATAGTGCTGAAGTACCAATAGAACAGATTCCGTCCTACTCTATTGACAAAACCATTACAGATGTTGCTGGAAAAGGATCTGAAGGAAATGTAACAAAAGCAGGAGATGTAATCGCTTACCAGGTTAAAGTGACAAATGATGGAAACATTGACCTGACAAATGTAAAGGTTAATGATTCTCTGACTAACCTTACAGGACCTGTGGAGTCTCTGAATGCTAATGAAATTCTCGAAGTAGGAGAAAACTGGACTTATACAGGAACTCACGCGGTTACTCAGGCAGAACTGAACAGTAATGGTGAAGAAGACGGATTCATTAACAACATAGCAACTGTTGATTCTGATCAGCTTGATCAGAAAAATGATAGTGCTGAAGTACCAATAGAACAGATTCCGTCCTACTCTATTGACAAAACCATTACAGATGTTGCTGGAAAAGGATCTGAAGGAAATGTAACAGCAGCAGGAGATGTAATCGCTTACCAGGTTAACGTGACAAATGATGGAAACATTGACCTAAACAACGTAAACGTTACTGATCCCCTGATTAGCCTAACAGGACCTGTAGAATCAAACAGTAACGACAAAGTTCTCAATGTAGGAGAAAGCTGGACTTATACTGGTAATTACACGGTTACTCAGGAAGAAATAAACACTAATGGAACCGCAGGAGACGGGTTCATAAATAACAATGCAACAGTTGACTGTGATTTGCTGGATCCGCAAAACGATACGGTTCAAGTACCGATAGAACGGAACCCCTCAAATGCAATTGACAAATCTGTTATAGACGTTGCTGGAAAAGGACCTGAAGGGAATGCAACAGAAGCAGGAGATGTAATCGCTTACCAGGTTAAAGTGACAAATGATGGAAACATTGACCTGACAAATGTAAACGTTACTGACTCGCTGACTAACCTTGCAGGACCTGTAGAGTCAAACAGTAATGACACAATTCTCGAAGTAGGAGAAAACTGGACTTATACTGGTAACTACACCGTTACTCAGGCAGACATAAACAGTAATGGAACTGCAGGAAGCGGGTTTATCAATAACACAGCAACTGTTTACTCGGATCAGGTGGGTCCGAAATCAGACAGTGCCTCAGTGGATCCGAAATCAGACAGTGCAGATGTATCGATAAAACGGGTTGCGGATTATAGTATATTCAAGTCAGTAATTGCACCCGATGAGGACGGAGACTGTATAGTCAATTCAGCTGGAGACGAAGTACCATACAGGATAGTGGTAAAGAATGATGGCAATGTGGACCTGACAGGAGTTTCAGTAAGCGACCCGATGATTGAACTGACAGGACCGACTGGAGATGATATTGATCCAGGAGTGTTGAATCTGGGAGAGACATGGGTATATACCGGAATTTACACCTTAACACCGGATGACATAAACAATGGAAACGGCTATATCGATAATATTGCAACTGTGAGCAGCAACGAGATTCCGGACGAAACCAGCAATGTAAGCCAGCCGATTGATCAAAACGCCGATTTGTCAATCCAAAAGTCAGTAATAGGAATTGATGAGGTTGGCGACTATATGATCAACCAACCTGGAGACATAATAAACTACCAGATTGCTGTGAAGAATAACGGAAATATAGACCTCACAGGAGTTTCAGTAAGCGACCCAATGATTATACTTACAGGACCAACTGGAGACCGTATTAATCCAGGAGTTTTGAATCCGGGAGAGACATGGGTCTACACAGGTGATTACGAGGTAACCCAGGAGGACATAGATGGCAGTGTATTTATTGAAAACACAGCAACTGTAAGCTGCAACGAGCTTTCAGAAGAAAGCAGTAGCACAGTACTGCCAATCATCCCTATTCCCTCTATTATAGTAACTCCTGAGCCTGAATCTAAAGTTCTTCCTATAGCTAACTTTAATGCCAATCCTATGAGCGGATATGCTCCTCTTGCTGTTCAGTTTACAGATGCTTCTCAAAACGCAGCATCAAGGAGCTGGGACTTTAATAATGACGGAATCGCTGACTCAAGTGAGTTGAGCCCTGTTTATAAATACACAGCTCCGGGAACTTATACCGCGAATCTCACGGTGAGTAATGCAAACGGAACTAACTCAAAAATTGCTACAATAAATGTACTGAAAGTAACTAGCCCCAGTGGTGGAAGCAGTGGTGGAAGCAGCCACAGCAGCGGCGGAAGCATTGGAGGAGGAAAACTCAGCACCGTCAGCAGCTCAACTGGTAATACTAGTGCAACCGGGACTGCTGTAATAAAGCCTGAAAACAAAACTCAGGTTGAACAAAAAACTGAAATTACAGCAGCAAATGTTGAACAGACGCCTGAGCAGAAAAACAACACAAGCACTCCTACAAAAGAAAGCAAAAAAACTCCTGGCTTTGAAATAATTTCCGGCATAGTTGGACTTTTTGCTGTATTTCTGTATAGGAGAAAACAAAATTGAAAGTAAAATAAGGAGGAAATAGATCAAAGAAATTTCAGTGTAGACAAAAGTCAGGATGAAGGCTCAATACCTTCATCTTATTTTCTCTTTTTAAGTTTTTTTATTATTTTTCATAACTATTCAGGTTATAGTTTACGGATTTCCTTGAGCGCTGTCAAAATACACTCTCTAAAAAGCAAACCATTTTCCTGAATCATAAGTATAACCTCAAATTCTGTAGAAACTTCGCTCATTATATGGCTCTAAAAAGCCGGATATCTTCTGTTGTGGTTTCATCATCCTGATGCCTCTTTTTGCCTCGTTATTCTCAAAAGGAGTTAAGAATCCATCCTTTACTTTTTTCATGAGAAACAAGGAATAAAAGATAACAGATACAGCTTTTTCGTGTCTTTCCGTGTATTCAGTTGTTGATTAAGTTAAGCGTAAGTATTTACATTCGAAACTGTAATGCATCTTGTTTCGTTTGTGAAGTGCTGATTTTCACTTTGAGAACTATAATATATAAAAATAAGATTATTTTGTACTGAATCTCAGAAAAAGATTAATAAGCGACTAGGAAAGGATTAGTGAACTACCACTCAGCTAAAGACTAAGTGGCTTCTTGTTTCATTCCTCCAACCATTGTCCGTAAGTCCACAAGCTCAACGCTGCGTTCCACAGGTGAATTTATCATTATTAAGTTTTGATCTATGAGTGCGAATTTCTTGATGTTAATTGCTGCGTTTACATCTCTATCATGGAATGTATTGCAATCAGGACATGTCCATTCTCTGATCTTAAGAGTTAAATCCTGATTGTAGAAACCGCAATTAACACACAAAGAATATCTCAAAAAATATTACTGGAAAGAACATACGTTATAGAGTGATGATTATTTTGTATGTTCTGTCGGTAATGCCAGTAAAGAAGTAATCGAAGAATATATACGGAATCAGGGTTAAGTTGACGCTTACATCCACTTGGCTAAAGACCAAGCGGTTTTACGCTTTGGTGATAAACAATTCCTCAGTAAATTGCAAAGCAAAATAACCACAGGAAAACTCTTTCATGATTCCAAAAGCCTCTTACGACGTCATCGTTATTGGCGCAGGACCTGCGGGTTCTACTGCCGCCATGTATGCAGCAGAAAATGGAGCATCTGTCCTTCTTCTGGATAAAAAAAGAGAAATTGGAAGCCCAATTCAGTGTGCAGGTTTTCTCCCCGATGCCTCGGAAGTCCAGGCCCTTCTTCCTAATGCGGAACTGCCGGATTCCCTGAAAAATTACCCTGATTCCTGCGTACTCCAGTATATCAAAACTCAGCGAATTATCCCTCCCAATTGCATCGTGAAGGAATTCGCTGTTAGGGGTGCTGTTCTTGATAGACGCAGGTATGACCAGTTTCTTGCGGAGCAGGCCGCGAAGGCAGGGGCTGAACTGATGATCAAAACTCGCGTGACAAAGGTCGAGGGTACAACTGTCGAAACTTCAGGAGTTTTTGGTAAACACACAATCAAGGGAAAGGCGATAATCGGAGCCGATGGACCAAACTCCCTGGTTGCAAGGACAAAAGGTCTCACTTTTAAGCCAGGGGAAAGGGAAGTATCTGTGGCTCTGGAGTATCAGGTAAGGAATGTGGATATTGACCCTGAAGCGCTTGAGATGTATTTCGGAAACGATTTCGTGCCCGGAGGCTACGCCTGGATTTTTCCCGAAGGTGAGGATCGGGCCAACGTAGGAGTAGGAATTCGAAGCGGGATGGCTGAAAAAGGGGTTTCTGCAAAAGAGTACCTGAACCGTTTCATGAGGGAACACCCTCTCGCCAGCCAGAAGTTGAAAAACCGAATCATTATGAATGTTATTGCAGGCATCCTTCCGGTCAATGGAGCCCCTAAAAGAACCGCAACCGGAGACTCGTTGATTGTAGGGGATGCAGCAGGCCAGATTATTGCAACAAACGGCGGTGGAATCCCTCCTGCAATGATCGCCGGAAAAGTGGCAGGAGAAACTGCAGCCGAATTTGCTGCAGGAAAATGCCGGCTCGAAGAATACGACCGACTCTGGAGAGCTCAAATTGGAAATGCAATTGAGACTTCAGTACAGGCAAGGCAGCTTATGGACGGGATCATGAAGTCCAATACCCTCATGAATGCGGCTTTCAAGCTTATTTCCCCTGAGCAGATGAAGGTCATGCAGTGCGGAAAACTTCCCTTGCCTGTGAAAATAGGACTGCAGGCTATGAGTCTGGGAAAGAAATAATAAGTACGGAAGAATTGGATGTATTTCCAGTAGTTTTCTAATAAAATTCAAGAAAGAAGGATATAAATGAGACTCCAAAGCTTCAGTTTATACATTTGCTTTTCCCATATCCTCCTCTTCCATTTCTTCACCGGCTTTTCCTTCGGCTGCTCTTAGCTTCCTTAGTTCGGTATCAGCATCCTCTCTATTGTACTTTGCTTCCGGGTAACTGGGTCGTATCTCAAGGGCTTTATCAAAGGAGGCAATAGCATCCTCATACCTCTTCAGAATCACAAATTCAAGTCCTCTGAGGTTCCAGGCCCCTGCAAAGTCAGGTTTTAACTCAAGGACTTTATCGAAGTATTCGATCTTCTTTTCAGGGTCAGTTTCACCTACTGCAAGTCCATACCATTCCTCGGCGGTTTTTCCCTCTATTTTTTTCTTGAATAGCTTGTTCAGAAAACTCAAAGGCATCACACTCATTCAGAAGATTGGTCTAGAAGGTAGAAATAGATAATTGTGCCGTTAGCCAAAATAACAGAACGAAATTAAAATAATTGACATAGGATAAAAATAAAAAAAATAAAAATTTGCCTGCTTACAATGAAAGCGACTGTGTTTCATTGTACAGGCTTGCAAAATCAGAGCTCATTTTCAGTTTGGTAATATTTCCTGAAATAGTTACGTTATAGGTCACTCCACGTTTGCTCGAGTTTTCCTGGAGGGCTGTGATATTTTTGCTTACTCCGGGCTCAGGGTTAAGGAAGATATTCGTCTGCGCATAACTTCCATCATCCAACTTTTTGAGATCCCTATAATACTGCTCGGCAGGGATATTTGTGGTATTGGTTTTTGTTGCTACTTCCTGGAAGATCACATCCTCAGGTTCCGCATGGCTCAAAATCTGGTTAAATTCGCTGGTAGATGTTGCGTTTCCCTCCAGCACATCAATTACACTTTTAACGCTCTGGCGAGAGCCAAGGATTACAGGGTTTCCGACCACATTCCAGAGATCGTAGGTGTTGTTTGTCCTTGCAAGAAGATTGTAACTGTGATATGGGACCGCACCCAAGGGAATCAAAATCTTCTGTCCCGGAATCTGGTGCAATTCGAACCCGCTTCCGTTAGCGTAATTTGGGCGGTAGCGTTTTGTAACTTCGGCACCGTAGAAATTATTCATGTCTGTATTGTTAAAGACTTGCTCCAGTGGCGTCCCTTTTGATTTTTGCAAGTCAATATAAATCGCATTCGTTACCCCTTGAGGGGACATGTTCAACCCGTCGGCAATAGAGTTAAATTGGTGGTGTACCTGTTTACCCGGGATTTGGGAGAAGGAGATTGTAGAACTATTATTTTCAACTGCGGGAGTGGAAACTTTATTATCACTATCCGTATTTGAGCCGGCCGTAAACAATATCAAAAAGACTGATAAAAACATTGTTACAGCCAAAAAAATAGCCAGATACTTCTGGTTTTTTGTTGCTGGTTCCTTTCGTTTCATCAATGAAACCTCATTACATAAGGTAAATTTTTCTGACAGTAGAAAACACACACTTGGTATCTAAATCTGTTGGCATGGGAAAGTCTTCTACTACTTTTTTCTCTATTGAAAACAAATTTCAGACAAGAATATGGTTTTAAACTGGAGTTTCTTATATTAATTTATTCAGGATGCCTATGAGCTCAGTCAAGTGTAAGGATTTTAAGCATGTTTGTACCCCCGGGTTTTCCGAAAGACGGACCCTGCGTAAGAACTACAATGTCTCCACTTTTTGCAAATCCCAGTTCTTTAGCTTTTTCCGTGGTTTCTTTTTCCCAGTTATCAATTGTTTCTTTCACAATAACCGGATAAACACCATAGGATAGAGAAAGGAAGCTGCAGGTTCTCGGGACGCGGCTGAAAGCGATGATCCAGGGTTCGGGTTTGAAGCGTGAAAGCCTTCGAGGAGTTGCTCCGCTTCTTGTGGGAGTCAGTACGGCTGCAACCGGCAGCTTCTGCAGGGCTTCATGCACCTGGAGGGTTATTACCTCATCCACTGACATTTCCCTGGCCGTAATACCCTTGATCATTGTATCAAGCCCCCATTTTGTCCGGGAGCGCCAGTTTTCAGTGGTTTTTGCAATTTTCACCATCATCTCAACGGCTTCTACAGGGTAGTTGCCAACAGCTGTTTCTTCCGAAAGCATGACCGCATCTGTCCCATCAAGGATTGCGTTAGCAACGTCAGTAGCCTCTGCTCGGGTAGGCCTTACGTTATCACTCATAGAAGCCAGCATTTGAGTGGCTGTAATTACGGGAATTCCAAGAAGTTTTGCACTCTGGATAAGTTCTTTCTGGACTGAGGGGACTTCCTGAATGGGAATTTCAACTCCCAGGTCCCCTCTGGCAACCATAAGGGCATCGGTTTCCGCAAGAATCTCCTCAATATTCTCTACAGCCTGTCTGCGCTCTATTTTAGCGACAATATATACAGACTTTCCTCTGTCTGCAACAAAACTTCGGACTTTACGGATATCCTCGGCATTTTCTATAAAAGAGATACTGAAAGTGTCAATTTCTTCACTCAGGCCGAACTCAAGAATTTTTAAGTCCTTTTCCGTTACAGGATCAAGGAAAATCTTTGCCCCCGGAAGGTTCAGCCCTTTATGAGAATAAAGCTGTCCTCCAATAAGGACCTCGCAAAGCACGTCTTTTCCCGAGATTTCAAGGCAGCGAAGCTGGATAAACCCATCACTTAAGTAAATAAGGCTTCCAGGAGCTACACTTTCCGGAAGCTGTTTATAGCTTACAGGGATACGTTCCGAATTTCCAGAAGACTCATCAACCGTAAGGGTCACTAAGTTTCCTTTATGAAGCATAAGTGGTTCTTTTTCCAGTTTGCCTATACGGATCTTCGGGCCGGGGAGGTCGGCAAGGATAGCAATTGTCCTGTCAAGCTCTTCTGCAACCTTGCGGACTCTTCGGATTATCTCTTTATGGCTTTCGAAATCTCCGTGGGAAAAGTTGATCCTTGCTACATTCATGCCTGCAAGCACAAGTTCCCTTATCACTTTCTCGGAAGAAGAAGCTGGGCCTATTGTGCAGACGATCTTTGTCTTATGGTCCGGAATTTGCATAGTTACACGGCCTTTAATATTAAACTTTTAATCAATGCCGTTTTGAAATGCTGTTACCTCTTTATGCAGTTATCTCTTTATATAGTGCAACATGCACTGTTTAATATAAGTATTACTACTTAGTACTTATGCATTTAAGGTGCAAAATAAGCACAATAAATATTAGATTTTAAGTGAGGTTTTAGACAGTTGAAGGTTTAACGTATTTAATTCTCACTTCAACTGTATAAGTCCTGTAAGTCCTAATTAAAAAGGTATCCTATTTTAGCTTACAGAAAAACGACCCCTTTTATTTACCCTTGTAAATTTTCAAGGCCTTTTCTACACTTGCGTCTTCAACAGTTAAGGCATAGACAGCATTACACATGCGGATAGCTTCATCAAGAGGTTTCTGGTGGACATTTCTTCCAGTTGCGTTACCCATAGCTCCAGAGATATGGATCTGCTCATAGAGTTTTTTCAAGAAACCCTCACCTTCGTCACTAGTACCACCTGCACAAACGACTCTGGTACGTCCGGCTGCCTTGATGGCTTCCTTGAAAATTTCAGCCGATTTTGCCCCTTCCTTCTTAGGGTAATTGACTTTTACAAAATCAGTTCCAAGGCAGGCTCCTACACCCGTTGCCCCTGCGACAAGGTGTGGGTCTTTTTCATCTTTCACAGCAGTACCGCGGGGATAAATCCAGAGCACTGAGAGCATCCCGTGCTGGTGGGCATCGTAAATTACCTGGGCTGCCTGCACGAGCATCTCTGCTTCGAATTCACTGCCGAGGTAAATTGTATAACCTACGCCAAGGATATTGAGCCCGCTGTTTTCCTTAAACTGGACAACCTGATCCATATCGTACCAGAGGTTGCTAAAAGGATCAGCCTGGGAAGTTTCTACAAGATTAGTCTTTGAATTTACTTTCACGAGATAGGGCACGTCTTTGTAATCCATACCGTAGCGTGCAATCAAGCCTAGCTGGGCCGCAAAAACCCCTATTTTTGCCTTGGATGCTATTTTAAAAAGGTGCTCTGGATCAGCATCGTCTTCAGGTACTCCTTCCCCATAAAAATCATCGTTTAGATGTTCTACTTTCTGATCACCTGCAAACAACATGAGCCTGCCGCTGCCCTTTGTTATTTCCATGTAATTTTTAACGTATGTTTCACGCATTGCTTTTGGGACATCTAAAGGTACTATTACGTCCTCTTTGTTAATTGAAACCATGTGTATAAACCTCAGTTTGATTCAATGACAGTTAATTGGATAGCAGTAATACTTTGAAACCGTATTTATCTATTATCTATGGATCTTTCTTACATTTATTAATCCGTCTTACTACTTTTAAATTTTTGTATCTAGAATAGTATGTCTGCTCAGAATCGGTTAAAAAATAGGTTGAAATCTCTGACCCCTCATCCTGAATATAAATCTATTCATTAGAAACTCTTATGCTCCGAGAACTTAAAAATCTAATCAATTGGCAAGTTCAAGTAATCAAAGTGAACTACCGCTTAGCTAAAGACTAACCGGCTTCGCGGGTCATCCCTCCCTCTATCGAGGACAAGTCACACGCGCTCAACCATGCGTTCCGCAGGTGGAAAATTATGTTAACCTTTTAATGTTCCTTACTATGCCCTGTTAACCAACTTGCTTTCGCATTGTGGTGACAGCATTTTAAGTAATATATAATAGGTTTGAAAGTATTAATAAGATTACGGAATCAATAACAGTAGAACGTGAGGAAGTTGACGCTTATATCCCACGAAGCTAAAGACTTCGGGGTTTTACGCTTCGTCCTATAAAGTTTAAAAATTTCATACTCAGTCTTGTGGGTCAGTTACTGAAAAATTATATGCAAAGGAATGGTCCTCAAGTCTGGCCAAACAAGCTAATATGTCCATTTTGTCAGATTTGATCAAATTCACCTCCACCACATCATATTCAAGGAATAAAACAAAATAGCCAGTGAAAGAGTAAATTAAAGAAAGGCAGGAGAAATTTACGCCGCTTGCAGGGCTCGAACCTACGACATTCTGGTTAACAGCCAGACACTCTACCAACTGAGTTAAAGCGGCTTTCTGGTAGGAAACGTATTCCACTACTGGAATACTGTTGAACCTTTCTATACAGGAGATTCTTAGGATATAAAGTTTATGGGCCTGACCGGATTTGAACCGGTGACCGCTCGGTTATGAGCCGAGCGCTCTAACCTGACTGAGCTACAGGCCCTTATTGTTTCTATACCACTTAAGTAATTAAGTAATTGTTAGTAAGGCTTTAATTATAAAGTTTTTGCATGTGTGTTTATTTTCCAAGAAAAAACGCGCTGCAAATTATGCAAAAATCTTACGCCGCTTGCAGGGCTCGAACCTACGACATTCTGGTTAACAGCCAGACACTCTACCAACTGAGTTAAAGCGGCTTTATTGTCGGGTGTACCTTTTTTGCCCACCCTGTCGCGAACATTCCTAAAGCGATAATCTTATTTATATATTTCGCTTTGGGCCATTTTCACAGTGACCTTAACCTTATTTATTTCACCGATAGTGCCCTTACAACAAATGATAGTGTCCTTACAACAAATATCTTTATTTAATTTCCATTCAATTTATTATCTATTCAACTAACGTTTTATCCGATTTCCACTAAATTTAACATTCATAAACTGATATTTTTAGTATAAATCAATGTCTTTTTTCTATTTGTTTCTGCTATCTTTTTATAGTATCCCATTGGTGACATCCTTTTGCCTCTTAATCAAATATAAAAACAATTGTTTTCAAGCTAAAATTTATATCCTTTCAGAAATAATATATTTGATTAACTTGTTGTATCATTGATGTAACGAGAGCGGACATGTCTGATTTTTTAGCAATGGTGTTCAGTTTAGCTTAAAACGCCAGCATCAGAGTTACTGTCCGGAAAATAGAATTTCTTTTAGTATTAAGGGGGTTTATTTACGAAAAGTCTAAAAATATGTCCAAAATGCCATGCTAAACTGAAAGTAAGCTCAGACGGTAAGACCCAGTACTGTAACATTTGCGAGTACTGGACAAAGGTAGGTACTGCAAGACTCGACTCGATCATGATTTATGGATGAGGAGTCTGCATGCAGAATGCCATTTTTTCTATATTCTGTAGTATATGTCAAACCAGGCTGAAACGCCAGGTCCTGGGTTCTAATATCTTATATTACTGCCGGAACTGTGGATGTGTGAGTTCGGAAGCGTGTTTATCAACGGAAATTAACGCACTTTGTGCTCAGGAACAGTTATCTGTCCAGAAGGCATCTTCTGTTACGGACCTTAAACTTTCTGAAGACGTCCAGAAAGCTGTGGCAGAGACCTGACCTGGAAAAAAGGGATTTAGCATCAGAAAATTGGGGAAAAGAGCCTTTTAAGGCTCCGAATTTCTCTTTTTAGTTATTGAGAATTTACTGTTTAACTTGCGATCATTTAATCATGTTAGTTTTTATGAGAGTAACAATTTATTTTTTCAAAAATCAAATTTCATATATTTTTGGGCCATTATTATACAAAGGGACATATAATTAAAAAAGAAAAGGAAAATACTACTTGAAAAGAAGCAGGAATAAACAAGTTTTGCTAAGTTAACATTGTTTTCCACAAGAAAGCAGTTTAAATTATTTTTTCTAATTCAATGTCCAGCTTTGAGTAATTTGCAAACATTTTCTACTTCGGTTCTGAAATCATCCTGAGAGATTCCATAAAGGCCTGCAAGATACATGGCGCCACCTGCGCCTGCGCCTTCCTTGATTGTGCCTGTCTCGTACCTGTGAAGTCCCTTAAGGGAGGACTTTCCAAAGCCCGGATCTGCTACATAAACCACAGGCACACCAAGGGTTCTGGTAAGTTCGATAAAGTTTGCAGACTTATCTTCTGCCACATAACGGGTAGTAGCAATTGCGATCTTTTCAGTATTGAAGCCCAGGTGTTTGATCAGGGCATAAACTGCTGCCATTTGAGTTCCGCCAGCAAGGACAACACTAATTTCTGTATCCTGGAAGCCTGCAACAAGGCCTATGACAGCAGGCATCATCGGGTCCCCCATGCATTCAATAGCTTTCATGGGATCGTCTTTCAGGCAGCCAAAGGTCAGGCCTGATGCTTTCATACCTATTTCAACAACCTGCTTTTTGAGTTCAAGAGGGTTGTCGTCTGCGCTACTGCTGACATTTCCGTTATAGCCCAGAGCCATTAAAACTCCCATTGCAGTTGTTGTGCCTCCGGGAATGCTTTCCCCAATAACTACATGATCTACCTGGTTTCGGAGCCTCTTTGCCAGAAATTTTGCTCTCTCAAAGATTCCCTGAACATCCCTAACTGCAATCGGCTCTCGGATATCTTCTCCTGGTTTTGCTTTAAGGTCGATGAACGGGACATCGGGAGTTACAATGAGGCCGGAATTAATAAAATGGTAAGGAGCTTCCGTAAGCTTCAGCGCCGAACGAGTCATAATCGCAGGAGTCGGAGTATCATAAGGAGGAGTCATTGGGAGTACTGGTACGCTTATAATGCCTCCTGTTTCCATAAGTTCCGCATCTCCTGCAGGCGTATAGTCCGTAAGTTCAGCCGTTTTTCCTGCTGCTGAAAGCTTCGGAATATGTGCGGTCTTGGTATTGGAAAGCACGCATAGAAACATTGGTTTTTTGGGTTTTCGGGGCACTTCCGGCTCGATCCAGGCCATATCATATCTCCTCTATGGAATAAAGTAAAGGTCAATTTCAAGACTATCTTGTTCAGGGGACGATTTTGTACAGATCATTGGTTTTCCAATAGATTAATCATACGGAAATAAATGGGTGTAAATCATCCTGAAAACCAATGAGAATTCTTCAACTTAGTATTTAATATTTACTCATAAACAAATATAATTTGTTCTTGCTCAACTTAAGTTTACTTTAGTTAACTTCAGTTTCAAGCTCAGTTGATCAGCTTTAGCTTAGACATTGTTAAAGATCAATTGAATCACCCCACCAGTACAATAAATTTCTTGATAACTTTGTTTCAGGTATTTACAGGATGTAAAAATGACCTGTAGATCAAGGCAAAAGTGAAAAGAAAAAACAAAAAATTGAGATTCTCCCTTTGGATATTCTCAATTCCTTTGATTACCGGGTTCCGGAATTTTTAAATCCAGTTATATAAAGCCAGGGATAAGTCCGAACAAGCATGACTTTCCGGCCTGCTGCACCCGAAAAAGAACTTTTTCTTAGCAACAATTAATAGTAAAATTAATATGTTCTTGCTACATACACGCGGGTTTCAGTTTCTCCTCCGCAAACAGGACATTTTTCTGTTCTGTTCCCCCTTTGTTCCAGGGGAATTCCAAGGATTCCTGCACCTATCCTGTCCTCCATGGCAAGTCCGCATTCTTTCTTGCCACACCAGGGAATTGTTGCAACGCCTTTCTGGATTTTTTCCTTTACTTCTTCAAGTTCGATACAGTCAAAGATGCGGTTTTCGAGCCCTGCTTTCGCTTTTTCATAAAGGCTTTCATGAATTGCCTCAAATCTGGAGCGCACACCGGATTCAATCTCGGGAAGCGGGATCTGTTCTTTACCCCCAGTATCCCTCCTGACGGCCACAGCAACATTATTTTGCAGATCTCTGGGCCCTATTTCAAGCCTAAGAGGTACGCCTTTCATTTCCCACTTATAATACTTTGCTCCTGGGCGAAGATCACTTGCATCGATTTCAACTCTCACCCCGGCTTTTTTCAGACGTTCCTGGACATCCTTGCAGGCAGCAAGCACTTCTTCTGCGCCTTTCTTGAAGATAATCGGGATAATGACAACCTGTACAGGCGCGATCTCCGGAGGCAAAACAAGCCCTTTGTCATCTCCGTGAATAGAAATTGTAGCTGCAATGCACCTCTCTGAGATCCCGTAGCAGGTCTGATGAGCATAACGTTGCTCCCCGTCAGGAGCCTCGTATTTAATATCAAAGGTCTTCGCAAAATTGTCGCCAAGGTGATGGACAGTACCTATCTGAAGCGTCTTTCCATCAGGCATAATGGCATCAAGAGCGTCAGTATAATCTGCGCCTGGGAATTTATCCCAGTCAGGTCTCCTTGAGCGGAGCACTGGAACCCCTAGCCTGCGATAGATTTCAGTATAGAGCTTAATAGCTTCCTTAACCTGGGCTTCTGCATCTTCCCAGGTAGCATGCACTGTGTGGGCTTCTTTGAAGGAAGTAATCTCCCTGAGTCTGATCAGAGGGCGGGTGTGCTTTGTTTCGTAGCGGAAAGTATTTACTATCTGATAGATCTTGAGAGGGAAGTCCGCATGGGATCTTACCCATATTTTGTACATCGGGTAAATGGCAGTCTCACTGGTCGGACGAAGGGCCAGAGGGATTTCAAGAGGGTCTTTTCCTCCATGGGTTACCCAGTACACCTCATCCTCAAAGCCTTTAATATGCTCGGCTTCTTTCATGAACTCGTTTTCGGGGATTAGCAGTGGAAAGAGAGCTTCCTGATGTCCGCTGTTGTCAAGAATTTCTCTTATGATATTATACGCGTTCCTCCGAATGGCAAAACCGAAAGGGTACCAGACATAGAGCCCTTTTACAGGATAGCGGACATCCATTATTTCGGCCATCCACAGAAGTTCGTTATACCAATCGCTAAATTCCTCTTTTGGAGGGAGTGCTGCTTCTTTTTCGCTTTCTGCCATACCTTCACCGTATTTCGCAATCTGAATTAATTCTTAAACGGATCAAATTCCGAGAGGCACACTTGAATTCCAGTGTCATGCCTAAAATATCAATCATTAAATCATTATCTTTTCGAGGGAATATGCACACTTTTGAGCTGGCGTAAATGAAAACCTACCGCCGGATAGAAATAAGTTACATCTACAGCCCTGTCTCCTTTCAGGAATTCAACAAAAAGGTCTTGACGGACTGTCATATTTTGAGGCTTGTTATATCTGAACAGGAAACTGCCTGCATAGCCCGCAATATGCTTGCATTTATTGGAATAAAAGTTAATAAGTATATGGGAACTATATCTCCAGAATTTTGTTAGCATACTGAAAAATAGGAAAAAAGAGTTAATCTCCTCCGAGGGGCTGGACGTTGTCCGAAACATCGTGTTCAAGTTCGGATTTATCAATATCGAAAACAATCATACCGGTAGTTAGGTTCTCAGCTTCTTCTTTTGAGAGTTTGGTAGCAATAACCTTTTTTGAAATAATAGCGCTGTTTCCCAGGGGATCTTCGATGATGACTGTAATTTTGTTCTTGCTTTCGAGAACCTCTTCGAGCATACACAGGAGTTCTTTGCTTCGGGCGAATTTCTCTTCGTCTTCCTGTACCCATCCGCTTGCGGTCATAAGTACACTCTGGACCCGCTGCATTACGCCTTCGACATTCGTTATATACGATTCCGAAACCGCTCCGGGCTCGATAGTAATCCCCATTTCGGGAATGCGGATTGTTCCTGAGGTTGAACGGATGACCCTTGCGTTCAGGTCTTCTTGAGTTTCAACTAATAGTTCATAACGCATGGGTTCCTTGCTGGAGAGGAGCATAGTATCTGCAAAACGGAAACTGCATTGGCATTTTGCACTAATGTACATGATCTCCCCAAAATAAGGGATCTCATCCCTCTGCCAGGTCATCACCAGGTCATTGTGGCACAGCGGGCAGGGGATCCTTGTCTCAAAACTTTCTTGTTTGAAAAAACTACGATTCAATATTTCCCACCAATGATTTTGGATCTGTCGATTTTAACGCCTGTAGGAGTCACAATCACAGTGTTTCCTTTAACACCTGCAATATCCCCGTGGACATCGATGACAACATCTTTCAGCTCTTTTAAAACCCTGTCCCTCAGAAGGTCATCACCCCTGATGTTTGAGATGTCTATCATCAGGATATTTCCATTGTAAATTTCCTGCTTGAGTAAGGACACCTGGTTTATATTTGAGACTTCTGCGATCTTTACATAAGTTTCTGCAGGCTCGTCTTCGAGAACCTCCTCATATTTGCTGAGGTCAATTTCAGTGTAATCTTCGGCACTGGTTGTATTTTTCACATTGCCGCCAAGGATTTTGTCTATGAATTTTGCCATTTTATGCACGCCTTTTGTATTTTTTCAAATTTGGATAGTAATGTTGTCCTATATGGGATCGATATTAATTAATTTTGCTATATAAAGCTGATCTCGATTTTCCTCTCAGTTTCAGGGAATTCCGAATCCCCTGCCAGCTGGTTTCGTTTAGTGAGGATCCATCCCTATTAAAAGCATACTCAAAGTTCCATGCTCCAGAGTTTATCTCCTACATAGATTATCGACTTTATGGCTTTACCTGAATCGGCTTCGACCATCTGTGGCCCCTCCATAAGGGCTTTTCCGATAGCAAGAGGTTTTCTATGAGTCTCTTCCACGATAATTACGAGGTCTCCTTCATTTATTTCGGGGTCAGCCTCTACGACACCAGGAGCCATGATATCCGCCCCATTTGAAACAAAACGAACAGCTCCTTTGTCCACAATTACAAGACGCTTTTGAAGTTTCATCTCAAGAGCTCCGCGCACGGTAGGGAAAAGCTGTCCTTCGATTTCGAAAAGCAAAGGCTTGCCATTCACAAGGATAAGTGAATATTCATCCAGGGTAATCTTTTCCAGGACTTCATTTTCCAGCCCTGCCATCGTTTCTCCAAAGGTGGATATAAGGTCTTTTAACATCTTGTTCTTCGCATTTTTCCTCAGCTGAACTCTTGACTTTACTTTCAATTAATCACCTGATTTCAAAATGTTATGCATTCGTTATAGCATAGGGTTTTTTGCCTTTAAAACTTATGTGGAACTTTAAGGGTTTCTGAAGAAGGATTTTATGTATCTCATCGTTTTTACTCAATCTTTACAAAGAGAGTTGTAAGAAGCAGCAGAGCACTTCCTAAAAATACAATCTCATAGCCGAAGGGTTCCAGAAAGAAACTGCCAAAAACCGGGCCCAGCCCGAGACCTGCATAAATTCCTGTATTAAAGAATCCCATTGCAAAGCCGCTTGAATTAATCTTTGAGACGGCTGTAATCAACCCTACGACTGCGATTCCCCCTCCTGCCCCGATAAGGGAAAAGGCAAGTATAGGCACCTTTAAGGAGAGCAGGATACCTGCTGATGCAAGGATAATTCCTGCCTTTACTATGTTTTCAGAATTTACTTTTGCTCTGCCTACCATCAGGGAGCTCAGCATTGCAGCCAGATAAGAAGCAGAAATTGCAAGTCCTAGTTCAGGCTTTGTCAGGAATCCAGCACTGTAATCCGGATAATTTGCAGTCAAAAAGCCTGTGGTCCCATAGAGAAGAACTGAAACTACCCAGATCTTTCCAAAACTGCTTTTTAAAATAGTTTCCCGGGATTCATTCAGGTATTTTCCGAGTTCGAAAAGCAAAGAAGTATCCTTCTGACTTTCTACAGAATCGTTACTGTTTCGAAGAGCGAATCTTTTTTCTTTTCTACTTGAAGACAAAAGCTCCCCTATTTTTGACAGAAGGAAGATGCAAGAAAGACTTGCCAGAAGGGTGAAGATCCCTATTGCTGTTTTGATTCCGAATCCAGCAAGCATCCCAGAGAGAAAGACGCCTGCAGCCAGTCCGGCGTTTAGCAGGAAGTTAAACTCCCCCAGGCTGCGCTGACTGTCCTTCCATCCTGCAAGCATTGAGAAAGCAGCAGGGAAAAAAGCCCCGCAGCCCACACCTTCTAAGAACCTGGCGATTACAAGGATCCACAGGCTGTCAGAAAATGAAATAACTAATCCCGAAAGGGCAGTCAACAAAACACCAAATAAGATCACCTTCAGATTTCCTATCCTGTCTGCCAAAATTCCAAAGGGCACAAGAGCTAGAAGAGCTCCTACAAAATATCCAGAAAAAAGAAGGTTTGAGACTACAGAGTCTCCTACTCCTCCTGCAAGCTCTGGAAGGACAGGAATTGCTGCATTGGAGAGTCCCTGGATAGAAAAAACTGAAGAATAGAGTATTAGTTTTTTGAAGTTCATGGGTTTTTCGATTTTATGTATTCAGCCTTATACTGATTTCTATAGTCGATGCTTCATTTCAACAGTTTCTGTTTTCGGGATCTATTTTGACTCGCGTCTAACTGGTTTTATGTCTTTACCTTTTGCTTTGCTGCATCCTATTTCTGAAAGTTATCCTGAAAATCAGGAAATTATCTGGAATAAAAAGATTGCGCTATATCAGTTGAAGGGGAGATTTCTGATATGAAATCTAACTAAAACCTTTACCTGTAAACACCATTTTTTCACTCTTTCAATACAAGGGCTCCTGCCAGAATACAGCCATTTGCTATGAACAGTTTTTCGTAACTCAGAAAGCCTGTAAAAATCCCTGCAATAATGGGGGCAAGAGAAAGTCCGGCATAGATAGTTGTGTTAAAAAGCCCCATCACAAGTCCCCTATCTGCATTTATTTTGGCAGCAGCTAGAGCCAAACCTACAGCCGCAATCCCAGATCCCCCGCCCAGGCTTGAGAATCCAAGAAAAGGATATTTAATGGCAAACAGGGCTCCAAGAATGGAGAATATTACTCCAATACGGATTAAGGTTTTTTCCTTGACTCTGAAATATCCAACAAGCAGAGAGGTAATCATAGCGCAGACATAGAGGCTGGCAATGGAACTACCGAGCTGGGTTTTTGTTAGAGTATTCAGGCTATAATCCGGATAATAAGCTATAAGGACTCCGATGACTCCATTGAGAAGGAAAGAGCTGAGCCAGATCCCTGAATTGCTATGGCTAAGGAGTTCCGTAATCTCTTTGTAGGAATCTCTGTAAAGGTTTACAAGTGAATCCGGCAATGCACCTGACTTCTCGATATTTGGAGGATAAATCAGTTCCCTGTGCCTGAGAATAAGGAATATAGTCAAAAGAAATGCCATAAATGTAAAAATAAAAATTGCGCCTTTCAGATAGGTTTCCGCCAGCAAACCTGAGAGAAGAGCCCCTGCTGCCAACCCGGCATTGAAGAGGAAAGTAAATTCCCCGATGTAGCGCCGTGGATCCTTTGATTTTGAGAGTGTGGCAAAAGCCGCCGGAAAAAAAGCTCCGCAAGCAGAACCTTCTATAAACCTTGAGATCAAAAGAATCCAGAGATTTTCTGAAAGCAGGATGGCTAAACCTGAAATTGCTGTAAGAACAACCCCAAATCCTATAAACCTTAAATTTCCGAACCTATCAGCCAGAATCCCGAAAGGGAGCATTGTAGCGAGGGCTCCGAGGAAGTAGGCGGAAAAGAGCAGGCTGGAGGAAAATCCTCCAAAGTCAACTTTATACAGGCTCTCAAGCTCCGGAAGTATGGGAATAACAGCATTCGAGAGCCCCATAATTGCAAAAGCTGCCCCATAAATCAAAAGCCTGTCCTGATTCATAGTACTAAGAACCCGCAATCCGGTATATAATTTCTCGTCACTGTAATTGTTAAAATTTACATCCCAAAACTTAAAATGCCTACGTAAATACTCACAGGCTTTTCTAGCTATTTGCAGGATTTTTGTCCGTGTACAGTTGTATAAAATACATATCTAAAAATTTAAATCTGCGCTGCCATTATGATATGATTATGTTATTATAATAAACCGGATAGAATGCATAGCTATTTATATAATTAGTTTGAATATGGGTAATTGTAAGATGTGAGCGGGAAACTTTTTTCACATACCATACCCCCCACTCCCCATATGACCCCCCACTCCCCAACCCGCTCACAATCTTCTACTTACTATTAGATCCCTTTACTCAAGTTTTCTTTACTTAGATTTTTGAGCATATTATATTCGATTTCATTTACCTTCATTCTGTTTATTTTACCTTCATTCTGTTTATTTTACCTTCATTCTGTTTATTTTACCTTCATTCTGTTTATTTTACCTTCATTCTGTTTATTTTACCTTCATTCTGTTTATTTTACCTTCATTCTGTTTATTTTACCTTCATTCTGTTTATTTTACCTTCATTCTGTTTCTTTTACCTTCATTCTGTTTATTTAAGGCGTACTTATTGCATTTTTTAGGCAGGTTTTTTCCTGAAGATGTGAGGGGTTATGCAATATAATTGTAAAAAAGATTCTATCAGAGTTATAGGAAATATATACAGGTTTGGAACTTATACCCTGAATTCCCATATTTTAAGCGCATATACATAGCTTCACTATATTATCATGTCAGATAATCGTGGTTTCAAAATTAGGGCTTCAGTTTCATGCAGTTAAGGTTAAGCACATAATTCGGCATCAATAGATATTTATGTGCCTAAAAAAGCGGAATCCAGGTTATACTTTTTATCTATTCGATTTTGAAAAATCTACTTTGTGCTGTTTTGGGGTTAGAAGTAATAAACGACTAAAAATTGGAAAAAGAAATCAAAGTTGAATGGTCAGAGCCCCTTGAGAGGTTTTCCGAATCCCCCCACCCTGTCCTCCGAAGAGGCCCTTACCTATAATAAGGGACAAGAAGAGAATTGCTACCATGTTTGCAACTTTAATCAGGGCATTGAGTGCAGGCCCTGCAGTGTCCTTGAAAGGATCTCCGATTATTGCAGCCTTGTGAGCTTCAGAGCCTTTTCCCCCGTGCTGTCCACCTTCAATCAGCTTTTTTGCATTGTCCCAGGCTCCCCCTCCGTTATCCATCATAAGGGCGAGCATAAACCCTACTATGATGAGTCGTATAAGAAACCCTGCAAGAGCTTTAGGACCCAAGAAGAATCCCACCAGCAAGGGCACAAATACAGCAAGAAAACCTGGCATTGCCATTTCATGGAGTGCAGCTTTTGTGACGATATCAACACATCGTCCGTATTCCGGTTTTGAAGTCCCTTCCATAATGCCCGGGATTTTCCTGAACTGTCTGCAAAATCCTTGAGCTACGCATATAATTTGATAATGATTAATACTTTTTTTCGAGGACTGTTGTGAAAATCAGTCCAATTTATCACGACTCCTTACTTAACGGAGTTGGTGAGGAGAAAACCTAACTTTCTGAGAATAAATAAAAAAATTGAAAGCTTATAGAAAAAAAGAATTATTGGACTGCCAGACAAGTTTTGGAGTTAATGAAGAAGAATGTGGTGTAGAGTATTGATTACAAGGACTCAGATAATGGCCTGGAGACCTTCATTAGAAAAGGCCTCACAATATATGCTGTTGTAAGGCCTAATTTAATGAAAATTTTGACGAACCTCTGATTTCAATGAATTGTTCATATACTCATTATAAACAACCGGCCAAATGGAGAGGTTTTCGAAATTATCTTATATTGTTCTTGACCAAGAGCAGGTTCTTTCGATTAATTGTCTGGAATTCTCATTCTATAGAATGAACGCCATACAAAGTACAAAGCAATCAAAAGGAATATGCCACCTACATAAGGAGCCATGTTTCTGAATGACTCGGATATAGCAATTTCCATGGCCAATAAACCAAATAGGGTAGTGAACTTAATAATTGGATTCAAAGCTACTGATGAGGTATCTTTAAAAGGATCACCTACCGTATCGCCTACCACTGTTGCTTCATGTAAAGCAGTGCCTTTTTCCTGCAGGTCTACTTCCACGACTTTTTTAGCATTATCCCAGCATCCACCGGCATTGGCCATGAACACGGCCTGGAACAATCCGAATACAGCTATGGAGATAAGGTAAGAGACAAAGAGCGCCACGGATTGGTTCCCGCTTACTGGAGCGGAGAGGCAAGAAAATGCAAGGGTAAAGGAAAATATGGCGATAAATATGTTGAACATGCCTTGTTGTGCATACTGGGTGCAGATCTTTACCACTTCTTTTGAATTTTCTATAGATGCTTTTTGGCTTGCATTTTCATCCAGCTGAATGTTCTCCTTGATGTATTCAACTGCCCTGTAGGCTCCAGTGGTTACGGCCTGAGTTGATGCTCCGGTAAACCAGTAAATTACAGAACCACCGGCCAATAATCCAAAGATGGTATAGGGATTGAGCAGGGTTAGAATTTCTTCCGGTTGTACGCCCAGAACGTTCTTGATAACCAGAACCAGCGAGAAGATCATGGTTGTGGCACCAACTACCGCTGTACCTATTAAGACTGGTTTGGCTGTGGCCTTAAAAGTATTTCCTGCCCCGTCGTTTGCTTCCAGATAGTGTTTGGCTTTTTTGAAATCCGGTTTGAAGCCAAACTCTTTCTGGATCTGTGGGCCTATTTTGGGGATTGATTCTATAAGTGACAACTCGTAAATGGACTGAGCATTGTCTGTTACAGGCCCATAGCTGTCAACTGCTATGGTAACAGGACCCATACCCAGCATTCCGAATGCCACCAGCCCGAATGCAAATATGGAAGGATAGATCATTATCGCGCTCAAACCAAACCCGCTTGCATAATAAGCAACGAACATCAGTGCGAAGAACACCATGCCGATCCAGAATGCACTGAAGTTACCTGCAACCAGTCCGGATAAGATGTTCAGAGACGCGCCCCCTTCTCGAGAAGCTTTGACAACTTCGGCTACGTGCATTGAGTTAGGACTGGTAAATATTTTGGTAACTTCGGGAATTACAGCCGCTCCCAGGGTCCCACAGCTTATTATTACTGAGAGTACAAACCAGAGATTTTGCAACTCGGCAGGTACTCCGGAACCCGGTCCTAACATGTAATAGCTTACGACAAAGGTTATCACGATGGAAAAAATGGATGTAATCCATATCAAGCTGGTCAGTGGCTGTTCAAAATCGAAATCGTCTTTGCCGCTAAATCTTGCCTGGCTTAAGGCTTTATTGATGTAGAATGAACCAATGGAAGTAATTATCATAAGTACGCGCATGACAAAGATCCAGGTAAGCAGGATGCCAGTCAGGGCAGGCTGCACAGCCAGAACGATGAAGGAGATCAAGGCTACGCCGGTTACACCATAGGTTTCGAATCCGTCTGCGGTTGGCCCTATGCTGTCACCTGCATTATCTCCCGTGCAGTCGGCAATAACACCGGGATTACGCGGGTCGTCTTCTTTAATTCCAAAGGCTATTTTCATCAGGTCGGCGCTGATATCAGCAATTTTGGTGAATATCCCGCCGGCAATACGCAAGGCACTGGCCCCAAGGGATTCTCCAACTGCAAAACCTATAAAACTTGCTCCGGCCAACTCCCTCGGAACAAACAGCAATATGATTAGCATCATTATCAGCTCAACGCAGACCAGAAGCACTCCTATACTCATTCCTGCATCGAGAGCAATGTTTAACAGTTTCAAGGGTTTTGTTTCCAGGGCAGTGAACGCGGCTCTGCTGTTAGCCAGAGTGTTCATGCGAATACCATACCAAGCAACACTGTAGGAACCCAATATTCCGATTACAGTCCAGGCCAGGATGACCAATACCCCACTCAGAGGCGTTTTCTGCAAGAAGCCATAGTAAAAGGCTATACAGACGCCAATAAAGGCAAATAATATGCACAGTAATTTTCCCTGCTGGATAAGATAGATCTTACAGGTCTCGTAAATGATATTGGCCACATCCAGCATACACTGGTGAGCGCGGATTTTTTTCACCTTCGTGAACTGATAAAGACCGAATAGCATACCCAATACACAGACCACAATACCATAGAGCAGTAAATTATTTTGTTCCTGGCTCAAATTCGGAATCTTAAGATTTGCCTCGCTGGCAACTGCTATTGCGGGTGTTAGCGACAGCATGGCTAAGCTAAGCAGACCTTTAAGCGTTGCCTTGGCCATTCTATCTTTGTTTATAATTTCCATTTAGCCAATCACTTCTCTCATAATATCTTTAAAAATAAACCGAGATTCTGAATCGTTTAAGCCTCATTTAGATGAAAACGTAAACAGTTATTTTTTATATAAACTTTTTGTACTATTTTTTCTGATAGATGATTTATCCAGTTATTTTTATGAGAATCCCTTTCTCTTTACTAATATATGTTTTCCCATCTGGAGACTATAACCAAAATACAAATCCATAGGAAGCGGCAATCGCCTTCTTTCTACTGATCTATATGTTTTCCCATATGGACATTATAAATAAATAACAAATAAAGAACAAATCAACAAGAGAAGACATGGAGTATAAAAATGACGAAAATAAGACAAAAATACTGAGAATTAAATCAGGAGCACTCTAAGTTTTAATCGACATTAATCCACGGTTTGTTAGCAAAATTACTATCTAGTACCATGACCACTTAGTTGTGAGTCATTTATATACTTTGAGTTCTTTTTATATCTCATGTTAAATATTAATCTTACAAATTATGAAG
>MDTP02000088.1 GCA_001714685.2 Methanosarcina sp. Ant1
TGGAAGTTTACAAAGAAGACTGCAGATGAGAAGCTGTCCAAATATTATGTTTCATAATTAAATTGTCAAGGTACTAGAATACAATTTGAAGAGAAATCCTCACTTTGTGATGGACCTAAAAAAATGGGAAAAAATACTCAAGTCACCTACCACAGGAAAAAGGTTTTTATTCAAGTTACAAGAAACTCTATTGTGTTTTTCAAGTGAGATTTTCGAATTAATTTCTTGAGATTATATTCTTGAGGTTATATTCTTGAGGTTATATTATTGAGTTCATATATGTATAGATATAAATATCTGTATTTTTTCCTAAATTAATAATTTTGAAAACAATACTCAATTTTCAAAAACACTAAGATTTAGATAATAAGATAGGTGATAAGCATGACAGAATACTTGAACTTAAAGGTAGGGGAAGCCGCAGGAGTGCTGTACCACAGGCTGAAAGAAGGGGAATGCAGCTTGAACCAGATAAAGACTCACCTGAGCATGAACGGCTTCGATTCCCAGATGGCTTTAATGGCTGTTGGCTGGCTTGCCAGAGAAGAGAAGATAATCCTAAATAGGGAATCTAATCGATGGTCTGTCCTGTTGAATGAATAATGCAATTAGAGATCAATCAAGAAGTCCAGCTAGAAAATTTCCTTTCAGAAAGAACTAGTGTCACGGAAATTTGATTATTGGGCATTTACTTTGATAGCTTTCACTAGCATAACAAATTAAAAGCTTATTAAGATGACAAATAATTAAATTTTCACGACACTAGTAGCCTTAACATCATTTATTGGAGTGAAATGTGGAGCATGTCAGGAGCGATCAGTTCACTCCCCTAACTTGCAGTAGCTGAAATTCAATTTCATCCGGAATCGTGGCCAGGAACACAAAAGTATTGTACCCGAGTTTCTGAACTTCTTTGATTGCATTTGCTTGAGTTTCGTTCAAATCCCTTGAGTCACTCACAATGCAGAAAGACTTTCTGTTCCCTGTGCTGACAAGGAAATTAAAGACATTTCCGTGAGTGTTCAGGAATGTAACCAGGTTCTTGAATTCATCCCAGGTACTGCACATATGAAGGTTCTTGGTCCCCATATTTTCTACGTACCAGTCCCTGCTCACATAGGAATAGGATGCATACTGTTCATTCAGTTCATCGTAAGCTTTGAGGATTTTACTAACATCTTTCCTCAGATTTACCCATTTCCAATTCTGTGTTGTGAAATAGCGAGCTGCAGCTACCTCAAAAATTGCCTGCTTGTCTTCATTTTCGAGTCTCATTCTCTCAAGTCTCCTATTTTGTCTGTATTTATGTGTGCTCAGAATACATCGTCCTGGGCATAACTTCTGTTAAAGTGCAGGGCAAGTTCGGCTTTTTCCAATTCTCTTCCCAGATATGCTGCGTGATCCAGCCGGGAGATAACTTCTAGTTCAAGCAGTGTATCCATAACTTCCCTGGCATTTCTCCCTACCACTGAGGCTTTTTCATGTTCAGCTACGATCAGTCCGCCATTTCCGCTTATGCTATCCGATACGATCCGGATGCGTACAGGGCCTTCAGGATCTAGACTCCAGTTTTTCGAAGGTCTGGCCTGGATTGCATTTTCCGGAATATCAAAGGAAGGCCGTCTGCGTTTTTCCTTAATGCAGAGCATGTCAAGCCCAAGGTCCTTTGGAGAGCTTTCCCTTATTCTGGAAAGCTGCATCATTTCGGAAGCTCGTTTAAGTTCCCTGATGGAGCCCTGCGCCTTGTCGCTGAACTCAGGGGTAAAAAGAATACTTGCCCCTGCTTCTGCCCCTATTCCGCTGAGTGTGGCATTAACCCCTATAGTATCCACATCCATAAGTTCCGTAACGTTGCCAACTCCGAAAAATACAGGGATCTGAGGGTACATCCTGTGAAACTCATAATAGCGAACAATGGATTCAGTTATATTATGGCCCATAGGGTCAAGGACGGGATCAGCTATGATTTTCTCAATTCCAAGCCTGCGGGCAGCTTCGATATTTCTGACAAGGCTCTCCAGACTTTTTTCCCCATCTGGAATTATCACCGCGGCAGTTCCTTTTCTGGCAATAACCGGGCCTACAATATCCATATTTGTGCTATTCAAGCTAAGGACAAGGTCTACTCCTGCTTCTACTCCTTCAGTTATCAGCTCAGGATCAAGAGTATCGATGCTTATTGGGGTGGTGGTAAAGGTTTTTGCAAGAGATACAGTTCTTCGAACCTGTTCAGGCAGGGTATTAAGGGTAGCCCCAAGGTCGATAATATCTGCTCCCCTGGCGATAAAAGCTTCGATTCTTACCTGAAGCGTGAGGGCATCCATCTCCATGGCCCCTACAATTTCCCCCATAACCTTCATGCAAGCCGTTCCTCCGATTTTAATTCCCCTTAGTGTGAGAAGAGCAGATGCTTCTTCTTCGGTTTTCCTGATGAGCTCTAAGGCTAGTTTCTTTCTAACATCAAGAAGTAGCTCACATGCCGGAACTTTTTCGGAAAACTCTGTCTTTTCGGCAAACGGCAGTACAAAACCAAGGTCATAAGCGTGCTTTGGCCCAAGTCGAATTTTACAACCGAGTATTTCAGAAGCTTTTGAAAAATCTCCTGATACAAGCCCTGGAATAAGAATAAGATCGTATTTTTTTGAGAAGTTTGCTTCCTGAAATTCTTTTATAAGCTTTTTAGGAGTAAGGAAGGCGGCAATGTCAATATCTGCTACGAGGACGTCGGTTTTTTCCCCAGCTGCTTTCCTGACGGTATTTTCCGCAAGCCGCCCTGTTGCAATTAAAATATCCATATTTTTTAGATAGAACCGCTAATAAAAAAGAGTATCTGTTCGAAAATGCATGGGCCAAAAAAATATCAGGTTAGAAAAGCCCGAATTTTCAGCTTTGGGGATCCGGACTTTTGCTTGAGCCTGTTTAATTTATAAAATCAATGATTGACTCATCATGCTTTTTCCTGAGAGGGCCTAAAGTATCCCCTCTCCGACCTCCAGGCACTAGTTTTCCTAACCTTCTTTCCTGGAGAGGGTCAGCTTCGGCTCTGGACTCCAGAATTCCGGATCCTGAATGAGGCCCCAGGATCTGGGCAGACTGAACACCTGTCATGATGGCCATTACCCTGACCTTGCCTTCATAATCTTCCCTTATCCTTGCGCCCCAGATAACATTGGCACTCGAGGAGAGTTCATAGGTTAGCATGGAGGCAATTTCTTCGGCTTCCTTCAGACTAAGGTCAGGCCCGCCGGTCACATGGATTAGGCTTCCGGTTGCGCCTTTGTAATCGACATCAAGCAGAGGATGATTCAGGGCAGTCCGTACTACTTCAGTGCTCTTGTCCTGGTTTTTGGACTCGCCTACGAGCATGACTGCAACCCCGCCACAGCTCATGATGGTCCTGATATCAGCGTAGTCAAGATTTATCAGAGAAGGAACTGTGATCGTCTCTGTGATTCCTTTTACTGTTTCGGCAATCAGCTGATCCATTACGGAAAAGGCCTGGTCGATAGGAAGGTTTGGTACATAGTTAAGCAACCTATTATTGTCCAAGACAATTACGGTATCTGCTGCCCTGCGAAGCTCTTCAAGACCTTCTTCGGCTTTGAAGATACGAGCCCTTTCTACTCTGAAGGGGCTGGAGACCATTCCTACGACAATTGCTCCCTGTTCTTTTGCTACTTCGGCAACTACAGGAGCAACACCTGTCCCAGTGCCGCCACCAAGACCTGCTGTAATGAAAACCAGATCCACATCTTTTAATACTTCTTCAAGGGTGCCTCTTGCAAGTTCAGCAGCCTTCTTTCCTGTCTCGGGATAACCGCCTGCTCCTAATCCCCTAGTTAGGGTCTTTCCAACCAGGATCTTCTTGTCAGCCCTGACATTATCAAGGTGCTGCTTATCGGTATTGATACAAACTGTTTCCGCACCTTCTATTCCTATATTATAGAGCCGGTTTACCGTGTTGTTCCCGGCGCCCCCGCATCCGACAATCATGATTCTCGGTTGCCCGAATTCTTCGAGTTCTTCTTCAGGGGAGGAATTTTTTCGATATTCCTTCTCTTTTTCACTGAATTTCATTGCTTCCTGTACTATAGATTGCAATTGATCCCCTCAACTGGATTTGTATCTAAATAACTATGTTTCTTTGACTCCCACCCTTTAAATCGGGGGGCACATATCGATCATTACTTTTGAGCGGAGCTACGGGATAACCTTCAAAACATACTGAAAGTTTTTCATCCGTTATCTTTAATAAGTTGGCACTCTACTGAACTTAAACATTTCGGATATATTTAAGCAACGTTTTTAAATCGTATATCAAGTTTAAATATGTCACCCATAAATCTCATATATTCACTATTTTCCTTCCTTTATTACTAAGTTATCAAAAAGGAGGGAGAGATGTGTCGCAACTTTTAAATACAGTTGCATTATATATTCTTAATACAGTTCCACTATCATATTCTCAAAACTCTCAGTTTTCAGGAAGCTCTGCTGATACTTCAAGGCAGGGCAACATTCGCCGTAGTTTTCTTTATCATTTTAATTCGATGCTCGCCTTAAAGCATTAGTAATGTTATTCCTGTAATCCGTTTTCATTAAGACTTTCGAGCCAAGATATTTTGAATTTAATGAGACTGTTAATTTGTATTGCTTTTAAGTAGAATTCTCCTCTTAAAAACATTTTCGGTATTATTCTTAAATTTCGAGGCTCTTGCTTAATTTTTTCAATAAATCACTAATAATTATATATAATTAAGAAGATATTTGTAATTTGCTAACAATATCTTCCTTACGATTTCTCGTTTTTATTTATCCAGATGTTTTTTAATTAACTTATGTTCCCCAAATTTTGAAAAATTGGTATTTTTTCATTTAAAAAAGGAAAATATTTATGCACGAAATAAAATTAGTTCATATAAAAAGATTGAAAAGCTCCAGGTTATCTGTAAATTCGAAAGAGTTATTTAATTATTCCCCGATATTTGAGGAAAGCTTTAAGACTGCAAACCCGTTTTACCTTATTCCTTAACAATTTTAATTCAAAATTACTTAGTCTTAATCTTGGAGCCAGAAACGTGTTAAAGGCATTGATTTTTGATATGGACGGCGTTCTCGTCGACTCCATGCCTTTCCATGCAGCAGCCTGGAAAAAAGCTTTTCTCGATATGGGCATGGAAATCAAGGATGAGGATATTTATGCAATTGAAGGTTCAAATCCTATAAACGGCCTTCCCCTGCTGATCCGAAAAGCCAGAAGGGAGCCTGAAGAATATGACTTTGCAGTGATCACCTCAATCTACAGGCAAGAATTCGAAAGAATATTCGAAATTAAGGCTTTCGAGGGAATGAAAGAATGCCTTGAACTGCTTAAGCAGCGTTTCCTACTTTCAGTAGTATCGGGTTCCGACCGTTATATTGTTCACGGTATCGTGGGCCAGCTCTTCCCTGGCATATTCGACACTGTGATTACAGGAGACGATGTTAAAAACTCAAAACCTTGTCCTGATCCCTTCTTGAAAGCAGTCGAACTTCTAAAAGTCCGACGAGAAGAATGTATAATCATTGAAAATGCAATTCTTGGCGTGGAAGCTGCAAAAAAAGCTGAAATTTACTGCATAGGGGTTCCCACATATCTGGAACCGTCGCAGCTTGACAGGGCAGATCTTGTAATAGATGACCACAAAAAGCTGATGGAACATCTACTTGGTCTTGAACCTGCTCAAGGGACATAAAACGCATGTCTTTTATCGTTTTTTCTAAAAAAATTTGTGGCCCCGATGGGTCACAGTAACCTTATGGTCTCCAGGTTTGTGAGAGCTCGAGTTTCAATCTTGAGTTTCTTGTAAATCGAACTTGCCAGATCGACACAGGCCTTTTCATCCCCATGTTCGGTGAACACCCTTTCCGGACGAGGCTGCATTTTTTTGATATAATCCATAAGCTGCACCCTGTCGGAATGACCTGAGAAGCCGTCTACGACCTGAACTTCCATATTCATTTTCAACATCTCAGTGTTCCCGTTCCTTCCAGTCATCGGGATTTCCTTCCATCCTTTCTGTATCCTGCGTCCAACTGTCCCATCAGCCTGGTACCCTACAAAAACAAGGGTATTGCGCGGTTCTTCGGCGAAGGCTCTGAAATAATCCATAACAGGTCCTCCGTTCATCATGCCTGAGGTTGATAGAATTACACAGGCGTGAGGATTTTGAATTATCTTCTGGCGCGCCTCGTGGGAGTCAACGGGCTTGAAACATTCGGAAAGGAAGGGGTTCTGGCCTTTCTGGAAGATCAACTTCCTCAGGTCATTGTTCAGGTACTCGGGATGTGTTGCATGGATTGCTGTAGCCTCCCAGATCATCCCGTCCAGATAGACAGGAACTGCAGGAATTAAACCTTTTCTTATCGATTCCTCTAGCACTATCATGACTTCCTGGCTTCGCCCGACAGCAAAAGCCGGGATAAGAGCAATTCCCCCTCTTTCTACGGTATTCTTAACTACCATCTGCAGGTGCCTTTCCGCATCCTTAAGTGCAGGCTGGAACGCATTAGAATTACCATAAGTGGCTTCACTGATGACTGTTTCAACTCTTGGGAACTTATTAACAGCAGGGTCGAAAAGCCTGGTTTTCTCATATTTGTAGTCTCCAGTAAAAACTACATTATGAAGCCCGTCCCCTATATGGAAATGGGAAATTGCCGAACCCAGGATGTGACCTGCATTATGGAAAGTCAATTTGATATCAGGGGCAATGTCTGTTACTTCCTCATAATCAAGAGGAATTGTGTGCTTGAGAGTCTTTGCTACCATCCCTGACTCATAGGGAATCTTTTTCCCTTCTTTTGCTGCCACATCGATATAGTCGAGCTGGAGCAATACCATCAGATCCCTTGTGGGAGGTGTGCAATATACGGGCCCTTCGTATCCATATTTAAAAAGCAGAGGAACAAGCCCCTGGTGGTCCAGGTGGGCATGAGTAACTACCACGGCATCGATCTGATTCAAGGGAAAAACTTCAGGAACATAGAGGTAAGGAGTCATATTTTCGTCCGAGCCTACATTGACTCCGCAGTCAATCAGGATTCTGGACTCGGGAGTCGAAAGCAGGAAACAGCTCCTTCCGACTTCTTTACATCCCCCAAGAGATGTAACTCTTACCCACTGATCTTTTGAGGTACACTCTTTATGAATTTTCCTCCCCACGGATTTAAGGATTTCTTTTCTTTCCTTGAGGTTGTTCCTCATGAATTCCCTGATATTTTTTACAGTACGTGATTTGATGGGAGGGGTCCGCACGACCTTTGGAATCCAGCCAATTTGTTTTGTGATCTCCCTTAGGGTCGCTCCATGCTTTCCTATCACAAGGCCCGGCTTTTCGGCTTCAACGATTACTTCTCCGGAGTCAGGGTCAAAATAATAGCTCGATATGCCAGATTCTTTTGGAACAACTTCTTCGATTATAGAAATAGAGTCTTCAGGAGTTGCAAGCACCCTTGGATCTGGGCGCATGGCAATCCGTGTCCTGAGTTCTTTTGCAAGGTTACGGATAATGTTCCCGTCGTCTGCGAATTTTCGGGGTTCTTCAGTGTATAATACAAGTTGAGGCCCTTCGAATTCGACGTCGGTAATTGTAACTCCTTCGGGTAGATTTTTCTCAATTTTATGTTTGAGGTCTAATAGCACGTCTTCAATAGGCATTAAGAATCTTCCTTTTTGTCAAAAAATGAAAAAGCGAGTTGGTGTTTAAAAATTAATAAGTTGAAAAAGATGTTAGTTTAATGTTAAAATAAAAACCAACAATTTAAATTATTTAGTTTAATGAAACCCTTCTAGATTTTATTTCTTCAGGGTCCAGCCTTTTGAATGCCTCCTTAGTAATTACCACTACATCGATGAGTTCTCCAGATGCTGAATCCCTTTTAGTTGCATTGTGGATAGCACGGATAGCAAGGTCAAGCCCTTCCTTTAAAGTCATATCTCCCCTGTACTGGTCTTCAAGTACTCCATATGCCATGGGAGAGCCAGAACCAGTAGCCGAGATCCTTGTCTCTTCGATGCTTCCTCCAAGAGGATCCAGTGAGTAAATAGCTGGCCCGTTTTTGTCAACTCCTCCTATAAGGAGCTGGACCATCATAGGATAGTAACGGTTAGCATTTAAGAAATTTGACATCAAAGTTGAAATCCCTTTGATTGTCATGGATTCGTTCCTGCGCATCTTGTAGAGCTGTGATTCTACATTTACGAGTCGCACAAGCTGCTGGGCATCCCCTACAGAACCAGCAATGGTCATCCCTACAAGATCATCGATCTGGTAAACCTTCTTTGCGGTTTTACTTGCAATGAAATTCCCCATTGTGGCTCTCTGTTCGCTTGCGAGCACGATACCATCGGTACAAACTACCCCTACGGTAGTTGTGCCCTTTAAATATTTGTCATTATCCATAAACATACCCTCATAATAAGTTAAAAATGAGAAAATGTTGCTAAAAAAAAATGTTTTAGTGAGGTGAGCATTTTTAGCTTAAATCGCAGGATTTAGCAATCCATTATCTCATTATTAATATCGTTATATATAAGTTTTCCTACCCTATTTCACTAATGCATCTGTATTTAAATTAGGGGAAAAATAAGGAAAAAGAATTGTTTTTCGTTTTCTTTACGGATATCCATAATTCCCGATACCCTGGAAAAACCGGAATTTAGCTAGAAAGATCCTCTATCTCTTCAGCGAGTTTCTCTACCCTTTGAATAACCTTTTCTGATACTTCACTCTTACGCATGAGTGCGGTCCTCTCCTCTATAGTAATTCTCTTCGTTCCTTTAACAAGGTTATCTGCGTGAGCAACGATTTTTTCTTCAAGGCTGCGTGGTAAATAATCATCTACAGGAAGCCCTAACTCCCCGGCTTCGTCTTTAGAGATTCCCGCTCCGATATGCCTTTTTATTATTTCGGAAACCTCTGACTCTACTCCTCTGGATTTAGCCAGCTTGAAACCTTCTACTGCATGAGCGATTTCATGAGTTCGGCATCTTCCAAAATCATGTAGAAGAGCCCCGGCTTCTACTAGCTCGAGGTTTACTTCATGCCCTGATGCTTTTACTTTATCTGCAATCTCAACTGCCAGAAACGCAACTTCCTTGCAATGTTCAATCACATTCAGAGTACAGCCTGCTTCTTCGAGCAATTTTATTGCTTCGGCTTGGGTGGTCAAGATGGATACCTTATACGGAATTGAGAGAATCCACGCGCTTTTTCAGGACCCCTACAAACGGAGAGTTATCGTAGTAGACCAGGTCTTCTCCGCACATTGGGCAGAGAAACTCGGTTTCCGTGGCTTCGTTAAAAAGAAGGCGAACACAGCCCTGCGGACACGTATAGAAAACGTTGTTTTCTTCAAAATCGAGGCGGACCTTCAGGTTTCTGAGCAGTTTTTTCTTTTCCTTCATAAGCTGGTGCTCTATATCAGAAAACTGCAGGTGCCAGAGATATGTCAACCACCCGCTGTTTGAATCCCTTTCTCTTACAACTACTGCAAATTTATTCTCATAAAGTATGAAGAGAGTTCTTCTCACAGTGTTCAGCAGAACCCCGGTCTTTGCCGCAATTTCTTCATCCGTAACCGCGCCTTCAGGCATTCCTTCTATCATTTTGAGCCCGTCTTCCCCTACAAGGCTCATGAGGTATCCTCTAACTACCTTATCATTTAATTCGACCAACGTGTTCACCTCAAATCCCTATATGAATTGCACATACCAGTATTAAAATTTACATTGCTTTTCCGGAAATATTCCATAACCGGAAAAATGCACTTTCAGCAAACCTGAATTTTAAATTTTTTTGACAGGGCTCAGGCATTCCCTCCGTTTTTTCATTTGATATTCAATAAAAGTCTTTATCCTCTTTGCCCCTTTTTCAAGGGACAGGACTGCCTCTTCCCTGGTAGGGGTGCATGAGAACAGGGAAGTAAGAGGCCCATCAGGCTCTGCAACAGTTCCCCGGAGAGGGATATCTGCGCCTTTTTCCCTAAGAATGACGTCCATGAGCTTTCTGTCTATAAAAAGTTCTCGATCCGAGTAGAGAATTCCCCTTGCAGCAAAACATTTCGCTTCGGGTTTGTCTGGAAGTTCTCCTCTAAAGCAGCCAACATGGGCCTCAAAAAGGTTAATCTTCATCGCTTTCTCGACCGTATCAAGGCTTCCCTGAAACCTGGGGTTTATCTCAAGCACTACAGGCCCGGTTTCCGTAACCAGGAAGTCCACCCCATTTGAGCCCAGGAGCTTGAATTCGAGCACCAATTCTTCAGCAAGTGCTTCCATCTCCTTTGCCCGCCCGGTCCTGAAAGGAGTTATATTTCCGCAATAGGCAAAGGGCAGCCGCGAAAGCCAGGGTATCCCTATTAACTGTTCATTCACAGCAACCGAAAGAGCTTCAGTCTTTGTAGAAAGTAAAGAGACACTTGTGGGAATGCCTTCAAGAAAGTCCTGGATAACGACTGTCTGTTCTGTGAATTCAGGGTCCAGCCTGAATAAATCCTCGAGAATAGACAGAAGCTCCTGTTTATTCCTGGCAACCCTATTAAAGATTCCTCCTCCTCCAAAGGCAGGTTTAACTATGACCGGATATTCGATTGCATCAACTTCTTCCGGAGAATAACATTGAGGGTGAGAGATGCCAAGGGCTTCAAGCCTTTTTGAAAGATTGATTTTGTTTGAAGCTTTCTGTATGGCATCCGGACAGCTGGCAAGCACATTGCAGGAAAAGCTATTGTGATCAAGCATTTCCAGACCCGAACCCGGGACAAGGGCATCAAACTCCAGCCCAAATGCAGCCATTCGAGCCTTTATCCCGGAAGGACCGAGTTGGTGCAGTTCCTTTGCAGTCCTGCAATCCAGAAGGGCCGATGCATATGCACATTCCTGCAGGTCAAGATCATGGAAGGCATCGATGGAACAGACCTTGTAGCCCGCTCTGCTAGCGGAGCAGACAATATTTCGGGTATCAAATCCGATTACAAGGATATTCTGCATGTTCCCTCGATTATTCTCATCTTGCCTGCGAAGTTTCGGAACTTGCCAGAGCAAAGATTCCATAAGCCGTTTTCAGGACAGGGATTTCGCTTCCTGCTTCAGCATTGAATAACACCGGTCTCTTTATAGCCACAGTCTCATAGGTTTCAGGATCAAGTACAAGAATTGCGTTTTCTTCTATTGAAACCAGCACTGTCGGGACTGCATCCCCTATATTGGCTACTTTTTCTGCACCTCTCAATTCCTCAGGGGTTGAGATGAACCTGGAGCCGTCCTCAAGGGAAATCCCATTGACTTTTTTTCCTGAACTTTTTATCTGGATAATCCTCCCTCTGAACCTGATTACATCTCCTGACCTGAACTCAGGAAGGCGAATGGCATAAGTAATTCTGTAAACGTTTTTTCCATCTTTCATTCCTACAAGGGTAGGAGATTCGGCAAAGCTGCCCCCCATTTCGGATGTGATTAAGCGGCAGACCTGCCGGCTAGCATTCATAGAACCCATGTAAAGGTCAGTCCCTTCCTTTTGTTCCAGGACATCGCTTATAAATGCAAGACGATCGCCTTTTTTCCTCATGCTCTCCATGGTTTCCCTTGCAATGGCAGAGCAACGCCTTTTCTCTTCTTCAGTGGGAAACCTACCTGCTGCCCTGATCTGGATAATCGCTTCAAAGTACCCTCCTGACTCCCTGCTGCAGATATCGCAGGCTGTCCGCTGGATCCTTACTTCGGTCTCAGCTTCTGCATGGATAGGTTCCCCTCTGACTACTGCATCGACTTCGGCCCTCACCATATATATAAAGGGTGTGATTTCCCTGGGCTCGATATAGATTTCAACGTCTCCGGCTTCATTGTGAATGAAAAGGGCTTTTTCTACGGCTTTTAGCACCACATCTTCGACGTTGCCAATATCTTCCCATTTACTTCTGTGAAAGTATGCTCCACAGCTTGAACATATCCTTATGTGCAGGACAAGGGGTAGTTCGATGAGTTTGAAGGTTTCAAAAAAACAGTCCTTGCAAACGGAATCAAAGAGTATATTGCATTCTCTGCCACACTTTGGGCATGTGATGGAATTCATCTGTAATCCTTACTGATAATCTTCTTGAAGTAGTAAATATATAAAATATTTATGGAGTGAAGCTCCTGCAGTATAAAACTTGAGCAATTCACCTGTAAAGCACGCTCATGATATTTAAGAATAGCTTGACTTGCTGATTTTACCTGCAAGTACCCAGACTCCCCGGATTATATGGAATGCAAAATCAACAAACTGATACATGCCAATATAGACTGATTTTGAAAAAATATATAGTTTATAGGTCTGTTAAATAGGTATTTATTTTATATAAATATTTCCCGAGTTTAGCTTCCCGAGTTTCGCTTCGGGATCACAGAAAATCGGAGATTTTCTGGGAGTTGCACTGCAAGTGCAACAGCACGAAGTCCGTTTCACTCGCTTCGCTCGCTCAAGCGGACTGATTTATAAATACAAGCGGACTGATTTATAAATACAAATACTGAGCTTCGCTCAAGAGGGCTACTTTTTCGCTGGAACTTGAGCTCAAAAGTATCAGAAAAAGCAAGAAAACTAAATCTTCGTAAATAAGTTTCCTGAAAAGCCAGAGTTGATCAATAGAAAATGACTGAATCTTAATTTAAAAAAGAAAAAGGGTCCGTGTCAAAAAGACACGGATGCTTTCATATTTTCAATTGTTTTCGGACTTATTTTTTGGGTGGCCAATTCTTCTCGATCCAGCCGGGGATACGGCCGGAGTCCATTGGGCCCACCATGACTTTTGCACCAAGTGTATCTTCGAGGTCACCCTGCAGACGGGCTGAGAGACCTGGAATGATAAGGGTGTGGTGGTTTGTATCCCTATTGAGGTCGAAACCAGCCTTTTCAAAGGCGTCCTTTACCTTAGCAGAATTCAGCTGACCACCGGCAGCGGCAGCTTCCACACCAATACCATCGGTGTCAACTGCAAGCAGCCAGCATACGATGTTATTTGCTGAGATATCGCTTTCTACCGTGTAGTAGGTAAGGGCGAAATTGGTGGTGAAGAAAACCGGAGAGTCCATGTCCGGGCTTCCAACCTTATACATACCTCCGTCCACGGAGACAGGTGTCCGCGGGTCGGTGTAGATTGTCTCGGCCAGGTGAACTTCGGGAAGGACGGCATATGGCTCCATGCTGTGGAGGATCATTATGTCGCCGTACCTTATGGTAAAGATTGAAGTCATCACGGTTTCCCAGTAGGAGGCGCTGACAGGATCTGCAATTCCTGCCATCCAGGCTGTTAACGGGATAGCCATGATCGGGTATGCGATCTCGGTGTCGCCCATAATGCCTGCTCTCCTGATTTTCAGGAAGTTAGTGAAGGAGTCCTTCAGGCCTTTGCCGCTTGGGTAGGTTCCTGGGTCCAGCACAATGTCCTTGATGCCTGCTTCTGCAAAGGTCTTTGCAAGAGTCTTAAGAGCATCGAGGTCATTGATGGCTGAGACTACAACAGGCACGTTGTACTCAAGGGCAAGTTCTCCAACTTCTTTCCAGTTGTCCTTGTTTGCAGCGTAGAGCAGTGGATTCTTGTCCTTTGCGACCTCGAGTCCTGCCTTCAGGACTGCGGGGTTGAAGGAACAGAAGATCATGGGCAAGCCTATTTCCGCTACCTTTTTGACGGCAGCAGCGAACTTTGCCGGGTCGTTAGAAACGGCCCTGATTGCCACACCATCAAGGAGAAGGTTGCGTCCTACATAGAACTTCTTGAAGTCAGCGATCTTCTTTACCCTCTCAATAATGGCAGCTTCTTCAATGTTGTCTGAAACATCGAAGAACATCTTTGTCTTATTGAAGAAGGTGAGCTTGTGGCGATACAGGACATCGTCCCCACCAATGTTTGCTGCTCTTTCGCCTACTCCTATGGTAACCTGACGGATTTCAGGGGAAAGGAGACGATCGAGTTCTACCAGTTTCTTTGCATACTTTTTCTCCTTTACCAGGGGAGGACAGTCAGATGTCTTGCTGGATCTGTCGATAAGCTTGGAAGCAAAGGCCATACATGTAGGCTCACCACATTCTCCACAGTTGGTCTGTGGGAGGTACTTGTAAGCTTCTAATGGGCTGTTTATTTTCATGTTTTACACCTCCGATCCGATCCAGTTGGCAATGTCAACAGGTTCTGCCTCAACTAAACCAAAGAGGGACTGAGTTATGTGCTTCAAAACAGCGACAGAAGTCGGGTGCATCATCATGAAGAGATCGTTCCCTGCAATTGCAAGAGACAGACCTGTAACGATTTCCCAGATAGGTCCTCTGTATTCTCTCGGGCCCCAGTCAGAGTCCTGTCCCAATGGGGAGCCAACCATCCATGATTCACGGGCACCCCATGCATTTGTGGTACCTGAGGACATCGGGAAGGTCAGTTCTTCATCACCCATAAGGGCTGCAAGACGGATGCGCTCCATGTTGGTGTAGGCGTAGTCGAGACCGTACCCGAGGGCTGCAGTTGTTGGGTCCATTATGATTCTGTCTCTGGGCACATTGCACTGCTTCATGAGTTTCCTGTTAAGCTCCTTCTGGGAGTTCATGTCCAGCTGGGTCCAGGAAAGCACGTCGTGGTCGTATTTTAATGCGGCTTCTGCAATCTTTGCGTAATCAAGGTTCAGGCTGGCAGATGCAAGGAGACAGCGCTCGCCTTCTGAAACTTCTGCTGCTTTTGAAAGAACTTCAGGGTCCTTCTGTGGGTTTCCGGAACCGCCTATTGCGATTGGCACATCCACAGCCTGCAGAACTTCTTCGACTGTCTTGGCTGCATCCTTAGCAGATGTGTCCTTGACAAGCGGGTCGGTTGAAATCAGGTGGATGGTGATCATGTCGGCGTTGAACTTGTCAACGTTCTTCTTTGCCCATTCTCCTGGACTGTCCATGACTTCATCATAGTTTTCCTTGACAGCTTTTGCAAGCCCTATACGCATGTCGAAAACGTCAATAGTGACCTGGTTCCTGTGTGGCATCGGTGCATCAAAGTAGAATGGAAGGGCTTTTTCGCCGCCTAACATTACCTGCTTTCCACGGGTTCCGCCGTCTGCAGAGGTGTTTCCGATTGGAACTTCCTGGATCTGAGTTGTCCATTCTGCGATGTTTGCAACATCGAACTTGGAAGGAATAAGGTCTTTAAATTTAGGGGCTGCAAGAGCAGAAGCAACTGTAGGAGCAACTCCAGGAGCAACTCCGGGGGCACCCATGCCTACAGGGACGCCAAACATGCCAGCAATTCTTGAGAAGTGCTGTGCAAGCATTGCGCTCTCCTGTCCGAGGATAGCAGCAAGCATCGGGTCAAAGCCGCCTCCACCGAGTCCACTGAGATCAATCTCAATGTCCCCTTCTATAGTTACACCTTCAAGGGACAATATGTCCATTCCCTTAAACATGTCTGTCATTTCTGATAACTTAACTTTCTTTGCCATGTAAACCTCACCTTTTTCGTAAGTTTTCCGTTTTGATGAGTGACTGTATAAGTAAATGATGTAATCAGATTTAGTTCAAATCTTTTCCCTGACCCTGAAATATTACAGGGATAGGAGCAGAGGTATGTTCTGCTCCATTTACTTTATGATGATTTTGAATTCCGTTTCAAGCCCTGATAATGGGCAAGAAAATCCTGTTCTCCAGTTCCGGTACAGTTTTCTGCAATATCCATACGTTCAATGGAAGCTGGGATTAGAACCCCAGTTTTTGTACGATACTTTCGATTTCTATTGCAGCAACCGAATCATCCGAAATTTCGAAGAGAGGGGTGCCTTTTATATCCATTTCCTCGATTACCGGGTCGAGGGGGATCATACCAATCAGGCTAAGTTTCAGGTCCTCGGCCAGTTTGACAAGTTTGTCCTTGTTAGAGTCTGTAACCTTGTTTGCAATAACGTGAATTTTGCCAACATTTGAGTCCAGTTCAACCACAAGTTCACAAATTCTTTCTGCAGTCCGGAATCCTCTTCGTGAGGCGTCAGTGACAACAATAAGGTCATCGATGTCCCGGATGATCTTCCGGCTGAAATGCTCAAGCCCGGCCTCAGCATCAATAACAATCACATCGTAATTTACGATCAGTTTGTCCATGATGCCCCGGAGGAGGTTGTTTATATAACAGTAACACCCTGAGCCTTCGGGCCGGCCCATGACCAGAAGATCATAGCCAGGCATTTCCTCGATGATCTCATAGACTTTGCTCTGAAGTATAGACTCCTTGTTCATATCGGGGTTGTCAGGCCTTGGATTTGTGATCTCAGCCTGAAGGCTCTCCTTTGCATCCCCGATTGTTTTTACATTCTCACAGCCAAGGGTTTCAGGCAGGTTAGTGTCTGCATCCGCATCAACTGCCAGTATAAACTTCCCTTTTTTGGAAAGGGAGCGGATCAAAAGAGCCGCTACCGCTGTTTTACCAGTCCCACCTTTTCCCGTTATTGCAATTACTTTTGTCACAGAATACCCCTTTGGATTGTTTTTCGGTCCTAGGCGATTACTTGTCGTCACTCAATTATTTTATTCCTTCTTCTCGCTGATGACCATTCTTTCAATGGATATCTTTGCCTTCTTGAAGGTGATCTTTATTCCACCAGCTTTACCAGCAGACATCATTGGCATCATTGGCATTGAAGCCATTGAGGGCATCTGGTAGCCAGCTGCAGGCATCATCATTGGAGCTGCTGCAGTAGCTACTTCCTCTTCTTCCTCTTCTTCCTCTTCTTCTTCTTCTTCTTCTTCAGCAGCTGCCCATCTGGCAACAACTGGGTGTTTCTTCTCCTCGAGGAAAGCTTTCAGAGACTGGATGTCAGTTGCCTCTTTCTCGGTTGGGATCTTGTCTATGAGATCTGCAGGGATGGTTTCGGCAATCTTTTCCTTGAGCATGGAGGGGAGCCAGACAACTCTGTCCCAGCCGCCATCCGCCTGGATGAACTTCGGGGAGTAGAAGTAGTTGACACCGATACCGAGGAAACCTACGATCTGCTTTCCACCACCGGTCTGACCGGCCATAGTGGAGAAACCAATGCCGTTAGGAGCCATTCCCTGGTACTCTCTGTTAACCCAGCCGATACCTTCAACTTCAGGAATGTAGAATCCGACTACCTCGAAGCAGCCGCAAGATGTGTGCGGGCAATCGAAGAAAGAGTGGAGTTTAATCTTTTGGATATCATTGCTTGAAAGCTTCTTTGCGACGACATTGATACCGGAGTATTCACCAGTACTAGCATCGAGAAGGTCACCCTTTGCAATTTCAAACTGTGGCCCTTCTGGGTCCACCTTTGCTGCTGCGCGGCCATCGAACCAGTTGATTGCACCACAGAGGGAAACCCTGTCTGGGGAAACAACGCAAACGTTGGTCGGAGCAAAGGACTGGCAGAGAGTACATCCGTAGAAGACATCCACATCTTCGTCGTGGAGGTCCTTTGTCCTGAGGTCTCTTGCCTTGAAAATTTCCTTTGCAGTTTCCAGCTGCTTCTCGACTTCTGCCTTTTCGGTATAGAAGGTCACCTGCATTTTCTCGATAAAGGGCAGTTCTGTCTTGAAGAGCATCATAACGGCTTTTCCGAAGGGCTCAAAGGAGTCCATCTTTGCAGCTGTGTCTTTGGAAACCCTCATCCAGACATCGTACCTCTGGTTCAGGTGCATAATGCCCTGGCAGTAGTTGATGAAGTCGTGGACACGCCTTTCTACGACAGATTCAAGGTCTTGCTCGACAAGTTCTCCGCCGATGTTGAAGATCATTGCCCATGGGTAGGTCTTGCCCTCTTCCATGTCCTTGAGGTCAGGACCAATAATTGTAACCTTGTCATCTTCAATTGCATCCATGTCTGCGGCTCTGACGAGCTCGAGACCGAGGGATTTAGGTCCGCCGAGTTCGACGAACATTCCTTCCTTTCTTACTCTTTCTCCTTCAAACATTGGGGAGATCTCAAATGGGAATTCTGCCATTGTGTTTTGCCTCCTAAATAAAATTTATAAAAGGTCAATTATCTCGTCTAGTGCTGCAATGTGATCTTCCCTGCTAAGGTTTCCGAAAGACATCGTTGCATTCTGGACGTAATCTTTGCTTATTGAGATTGATTTTACATCACTGAAGTTTTTAACTGCAGACAATACCTGATTAATGTAGTACTTCTTGAAGCCCAGGAAAATTATTGTATCATAGTTTCCATTGCCATCAAGCCCGGGCCAATTGGGATCTGTCAGGTAGAAGCCAAGCGCATGCACGTTAATGTATTTGGCATTAACGTCCTTGCCTACAAAGCCAGGCATCGAAGAGCCGGTTGCTGCAATTGGGAGATTCTTTGCTTTTGCAATCTTCACTGCGCGGTCTAGAACTTCGGCGTTGAGGGCTAAGGTTCCTACTACTAAAAGCGGCCTCTTTGCCTTTGAAATAAGCTTGGCGGCAACTTCCGTGGTGATAGCTCTTGAGGTCTTTACACCATAGGTGGTAAACAGTTTGGTGTTTTTGGTAGTGTCAACCATCTTCAGGCCTCCTTGCAAAGTCTCTTAAGGTTAGTCGGCTGTGCAGACACGTCGAACTTAATCTTCGGGCCGGACATGATCTTCTTCTTCTTCCAGTCGATTTCCCAACCACGCTCGGCTTCAAGCATCTTCAGGAGCATTTCACGCTTGGCGAGTGGGAGATCAGCTTCATTCCTGACAAATTTCCACCAGTCATCGGGTAGGATGCCAAGGTATTTTTCACTGAGTTCTAGCCAGTGGGTCAACTTAATGGATCTGCCCATGCTGTTGTCGGAAACGCGGATACAGTTCTTTGCCATCATTACAGTGGCTTCCTGCCAGGTTTCTGCAGTGGTTATGAGGAACTCTGGAGATGGCGGGATTGCCATTTCGGAACCGTTTCTGCTGTCGTAAAGTTTCCACTTGCTTTCATCGTAGGTCTTTGCGATCAGGGCTCTCCTGTACTTACCACTGTGGGGACCGAGTACTGCAGGAATACCAAAAATGTTACATCCGGTACCGATAGCAGCTGCCTTCTGGGAGTATGCACCCCATGCAAGCCCTACTGCACCTACACGGTTAAGTGTGTAATCTGCGATCTCGGCGAGGTTGCCTGAAAGAGTTCTGCCTGCAAAGATTGCAGCGACCTTGTGGGCTGTACCCGAAATGTGGGCGTTCGAGACGCATGATCCGGTATTAAGGAGATTACCTCTCTCGAATCTGCCTGGGAACCTCTCATAGAGAGTCTTGCCGTCAGCATCCTTGAACATACCGATATCCATTGCAGAACATCCAGAAACAGCAACGATGTAGTTCCTGTTAAGGAATTCCTCTGCGATGTTGTATACGTCCTTGGTGCCTGCAGGATAGTTGGAACATCCGATAATTGCGATAACACCAGGGGTTGTACCCATAACCAGGTTCAGACCTTCTGCCCTGATTTCAGCATCGCTTACCTGACCTCTTCCGGCTCTTACCAGACCCTTCTCTTCTGAGATGGCTTTCAACGAAGCCTTTTCAATCAGGTTCAGGACGGGTATTTCCTTGTTACAGACCTGTTCGCACCTGCGGCAGCCTATACAGAGGTCGTGCAGCTCTTCCAGAGCGGAGTAGTCTCCTCCCTTAGCTATTGCAATTGCTTCAGGGATTTCCAGTTCTTCCGGACATGCAAGTGCACATTCTCCACATTCTACACACTTGGAAACAAGCACTTTCATTTCTTCGTCTGTGGGGATGGCTGTGAGCCCTTCTGCATCGCGAATAGGGGCCATTGCCATAGCGACCTTGGGCACAAGTTCTCCCAGTTTGTCGTAGTCCAGCATTACACAGCCAGGGATCTTGCCAGATACCAGATCTGCGACAATTTCATCGACGTTGTCATTGGTCCTGTCAGGCAGGCCGTACATGATCTTTTCGTTGGATGCGATGACAGGGATCTTGAGTTTCTGTCCTTCGACTACGAGATCAGCTCTTACACACTGTTCGTCAAGAACGATTACATCAGGAATTCCGGAGCGTACTACCTTTAATTCCTTTGAAATGGTACCGACGATCTTTGCATAGGGGGCTTTCCTGTCTTCTCTCTTGTACCTGGTCATATCGAATGCGGTACAGCAGAGACCTCCGATTTCCATCTTGTCAGTAAGGTCATGCTCTTCCATGTAGTCCATGATGTAGGTGACACCGGCAACGTTGTGACCAATAGCGATGATTATTGGCTTTGAAGCATCAAGAGTCCCTATACCTGTTTCAACAAGCGGGGCTTCGGGGTCGGACTTCGGGAAACCAAGGGAAGTAACCTGAGCAATATCGGAAACTTCCATACCGACATGGTCAAGCATTCCGGCAAACATTGCCTTGTTATCATAATCGATTGCTGCTGCTTCCTGTCCTGCATGTATGGTTGCAAGCAGCTGGCCCAGCTCTTCTTCGACATATTCCATTATGGGTTTAAGGTCGCCGAGGGTCTTTGGCTGCTGACCTGTGACAAGCTGAATATTAGGGGCAATTACGTTTGAAGCTCCCATATTAATCGGCATGTCCTCTCCAAAGAGGTCAACCAGGTGGTTGAGTATATGACGACCGTGGGCACTGTGACATGCACAACCTGTGATACAGCGCAGGAAGAACTCTCTTGCAGTCTGACCTTTCATGTCAATACCGCAGGCACCTCTCTTGTTTCCTTCAAGGTTACAAGGTCCGAATGTACAGTAGCAACACTGGTCGCACATTGGGGTGTAAACAGGCTCATAACGGTCGAAAAGTGTAAAATTCCAGTCCCTTAATGTTGCAATTGAAGGGAAGGGAGTCGGACCCATCGGACCTGTTGTTTCAGCAACCGCTTTTGTTTCAGCGACTGCTTTTGCGGCTCCTACAATGTTATTGATAGTGATCTGAACTGATTCCAGATCTTCTATAGAAAAACTCCCGGTAGATAGTTTGCTCATATGAGCTTTACCTCCTTAATTTGTTTAAAGTCGACTTCATCAAAACGATTGCAACTTATAATATTCGGCATATTGACAACGATTACACAATTTCTCTTGCCGTCTGCTTTAAAGTTACAACCGTTTAAATGACATTTTTTTGGTAGAACGTTACATTTGTTCGAATACTAAACGTAATACCAACGTTTTTCCAAATAAAAGCGTTTTTAAGGAAACATTTCCTTCCAAAAGTCGTTTTTAGGGCCTTATTCTCTTCAGAATCATTTTTACGCCCTATATCTCAGAAAACTGTTTTTGCCAACGATTGAGACCTTAATCTTGAGCAGAGGTCGCTACCGATGGATAATGAACACTAAACAAAAGTCTTAACGTACCAAATCTATATAATATTTTCTAATTTGTAACGTCCCATTTCGAGAAGGGTAAAATGAAAACATCTAGAGCAAGTGTATTTTAAAGATATATTCTACTTAATTGTATAAAACAGAAAATAGGTGTCTGAAGATGTCGATTTTTAGAGAAGCTATTAGACCATACCAATATTTTTTTTTTTAATATTATTAATTGTGATTAATTGTACATCTTATTCACTTTTAAGACAAAAAGTTCTATAAGTGTTCTTATGACGAGTTTTCTGACTAAAATGCCTCTTGATAATTAAATAAAATGTATTTTACTTAAGTCGCTTGGAATATTATTTGCAAAATATTTGAGCTTTTATACTTTTCCCTCCGATTAATATATCAACAGTTATTTATACCTTTGATGTTCGTAAACTAATTTGCAGAGTAAACACTGTGACGCGTTTTCACGATTTTTTTCAGGAAAAGCATAGATATTATTATCTGGATTGAATATTAATTTAAAAATTTTCCAATTTAAATAATAACTATTACAATTTAAAAAAAGTTTAATCTCCTCTTGAAGATATTTAATCTTTCATCACGTGTTGGGTTTGAGTTTGGATTTCAGTGCTTAGGCCGAGATCAATACTCAAAATTGTTTTTTTAAATTTCGTATTCTAAATAATTAATTGAATTTCTGATCATAAAAAATAATTCTGAAACTTTTATTGCTTGAGAATAAAATTTGTTTTAGGAGGAGCTCTTTATTTAACAACGATATCAATGTTTTCTCCTGAAGTTGTTCAATGCACTCAAGAAATGTTCCCCCATAAACTTGTCTCTTTATGTTTAAGGATTTCTTCTTCAATTCATGCATCTTCAATTCAGTGAGGAATCATGATAAATTGCCCTATTCCCACAACGGTTTTCCAAAATATTCATCGATAGGAAGTTGGAACAATGTATCGATTTTAATATTGGTGCTCGAAATTTGGGACTTGTTTTTGCTCCAAAATCGATCGCTTACAGGCAAAAAGATTCCTTAACAATGATCAATGAAGTTATTTTTGAGTTTACTTATCACCAAAAGGTACAAGATACACTCCGTCTGCTCTTTTTTGCCCTTTTAGCAGCTCGCAGTGCCTCAGGAGAGCAAACTGATTCTCTGCTTCCAGTAGAGATATCCCAAATTTTTTTGCAATTTCTTCCTTTTTTACTCCACCACTGGAGACAATGAACTCATAAATGGCTTTTTGCAATTCAGTCAGGCCTTCAGTTCCTTCAAGCCCGGCTTCTTCCCTAAATATTTTTTTAGAACGTACAGCCCAGGGGTTACAAGCCTGAATTCTATGGTGACCTTCTATAAAACAGTCCTCACAGAGAGTCTTGCCTTCTTCTTCAATAACATCTTCCCTTTCCATTTCGCGCCCGCAAATATCGCATTTACAGGAATTGGTTTTTCCTTCGGTCAACTTATATCACCTCATTTTCTCAAATGGCCAGTTCATCCAGAATTCTGAGAACAACTACTGACCCGTAAGCTACCGCAGGCCCACCAGCCATCACTATGGCAGTACTAACGGCCTCCATAATCTCCACACGGGTTGCTCCCAATTTTACAGCTTCAAGAACGTGCTTCCATAGACAGTATTCACAACGCAGGGCTACTGCGATCGCTACCATCATGAGTTCTTTCGTTCTGGCGCTTAGAAGAGCTCCATCTTTAACAACTACAGAATGGAGTCCAGAAAGCGCAGCCATTACTTCAGGAAGTTGTCCGGCCATAATTTTTAGCTTTTCATCCATGTCGATTTTTCTGTCAATGTTTCACTTCCGTAATAAATTAGGATTTATAAGTAATTTAGAGACTTTTTAATATCTTCTGGGGTAAATCAAAATCTAGCACTAATTCCGCTGGCAATTGACTGCAATCAGTCAAAGACCCAGAAAATAATGAAAAGTCTCGTAATTTAGAAATTTTTCACTTTTCGTTTCTGCCACTTCACAAGCTCAGAGTGCCTCAGTATCGCAAGCTGGTTTCCTGGGGGTAGGATTTATGGCCGTGGGTGTGAGTTATTGAAAACCGTAAGCACAAGAATCTCTCTACATTTTCCTCAAATATGGAGGACGTACTCGCTCTTTTGGAATTGATCAATAACTCAAGGACACGACCCTAATTTAATCAATTTCAATATAACTTAATTTTGTACCTCAAATACTTAAATCCTATATACATTATTGAAGGCACACTAACCACACAGACAACTAAAGCCATTATCAAAGCCGCCAGTATCTCTATCAAACGTATTCCAATCCCATTTTTTTTCATATCATTCACCCCACAAAAACTAATTCATATTAGGCTTACTTCATTGTCATCGGTTAACGAATTTTATGCACAACTTTGAATACTATATATAAAGGCTGTCTAAAAACTAAACTCAATTTTACAATTGGGGCAAAATTTTCTACTATAAGGTCAATTTGTATCTGAATTTCGGAAAAATTTTTTCTCTGAATTTAAAACCAACATTGCCATTACCCAATTGTAGAAATAACTTGAGTTTTGAGACAGCTTGTATAGCGATTTTCCCGGGCTTAAATCTTACAAATTGAGGTTTTGCCAATCTCCACAATATTCCTTATTTTTCAATAATACTTGATAATAATGCTTATTTTGCGAAAAATT
>MDTP02000089.1 GCA_001714685.2 Methanosarcina sp. Ant1
AACTTTTGGAGTCAACAAAAGGGCAACCACGAGCTAAAACCTATTAATTACATTCTAGAGCAACCATTATGTATTTTTTGGAGTCGTTAAATACCACATAACTTTTACAATCTGCAATATGCAAAACTGGAATGGATGCTCGAATATTATAGATCTATTGTAACTTTTCAACATGTATTATTGACTTTTCGGATAGGCTCTAAACCCAAAACAACAATCCCGCCAACATATGCCCAAATCGAAAGTGGAAGTTCAAAGGACTTCATATTAAAACATAAGAAGATTAATTATATAAATTTATCAAAACTTATAGTCAATTTAAGAAAACAATGATACGGAGCTTCAGTTCCATATCTTTTGACGTTTCTTATAAATTATAAATAGATATTTTGTTTATAATGCATAAGGTGTTGATTTGTTTAATTAAACCAAGAAGAGCCTCAATTAAAACAATAATAACTGTAATTAAAGTAATTAATTCTTTATTGAAGAACCAGAATGAAATAGTCCATGAGATCCAGGCGGTGCATTCTTTATTTTAAAATATTCTTGTTCAATGTTTTTTGATTGTGTTCAGGGTTAACTGTAGGGTAAGGTAAATACCTTACCCATAGTTTTTATTTAGTGTTGTGCTGGTTTCCGTATTCCAATCAAACCAAGTGTGTTATCTAGTGTAGTTCCCGTAATTGTATAATCCGCAATGTCCGGGCTGTTCTTATCGTATATAAATGACTGTTTAGCTTCGTTGTCTTTACCCCAAACAACAAATGCTATCAGTGTAATGATCGAACCGTTTGGAACGCCGAAATTTTTTGGATCAGCTTCATGGGTGAAACCGAGTGTGATATCTTCCCCTTTGTCTGTGATGACTGTATTACCAGAGTCATCCATGTATTTAAACTGTGGTTTGCAAACGAACCCGCCTCCGTTATGGAGGGTAAACTTTCCGATTGTGGGTAGTGCCATAAGAATTGCTCCTTTTATAATTTTCTATACTATAAAAAATTTTTAATAACCAGCATTATTATAATACTTTTTACTATATAAGTTTTCTTACTAGGTATAAATAACTGTGTTTTACTTTTTAAATTTTTACTTTTACAAAAATCGGAAGTTGTTCCATCCCCCACTGTTCCAATGTATCCCCCATCGCTCCACTGTTCGCCACCCAAAGCTGTTTTTTAATCTCAGTATATTCTTTGAAGATTTTCCTTGCTGTGATACTTTTGATAATCTGCATAACTCTTGAAGGAGAATACAAGGTAGGAGACTGTAGGAGTACCAGTCATACCCTGACTGTTTTAGACAACGGAGTGGGAATTCCTGAAAACCTTGATATTGAAGATCTAGTACTCTTGGGCTTCAGCTGATAATTTCCCTCGTAGACCAGTTAGATGGAAAACTGGAACTGAAAAGAGATAACGGGACGGAATTTACTGTGAAGTTCACAGTAACAGAAAAACTAAACAAGCATCGAATAATATAAGATACGTAGGTATTGTAAGGTAACAAAACCTTTGCGTTTTTCTCTTTAAGACCCTATAAGATGCTTTTAAACTACCTTTAATGATTAGTCTAGCTGTTGTCTAAACGTTCAACAGTGAACATTAGAATCAACCTCGTTTTCTTCTGAAGACTTACAAGGTGAAAACTCATGCAGGTTAACTACGAAAAATAATCAATGACATTAAAAGTAAGCTTAATGATGGCGAATTTTCAAGTATCTATATGAGTCTCATTATCTCTTTTGCAAGCGATCCCGATGTAATCGACCATATGTTCTGGATTCATACATGATGTAGAATGCCGAAGAAAACAAAATATACCATTCAAAAAGTAGAGGGAAAATCATGCAGTTTTTATTATTTTTGGAGCGCGGAGGGTCACGAATACCCCGTCTTTATGCTTATTTTGAATGCGGGCATCTGTACAGGTGAACCCACGTCCAAACATCACAATTAAATAATAGGTTTATGGTTAGGAACAACTTAACCTTAGTCCCTGATATTTCACTCCTTCTTCCAATATCCCTAAAACCATCAACTGTCCAAGTTAATTTATAAAACCAATCCTGATTGAACCTCCGTATTTAAGAAAAAAGTACCGAACAAGACCTACCGAAAAGTCAATAATGGTATGTCGTAAAGTTACAATAGGCTGTATAATATTCGAATATCCGTTCTGATTGTGCATATTACCTATTATAAAAGGTATAGTAGTAGGTCACAACACTTTTCGGATAGGCTCTAAGTAAGTCAGCGAAAAAACTATTATTCCTCTCCTTTCCAGATAAGTGACAGAAAAAGCGAGTATAGGCCTTTTAAATAGAGAAGGGACTTAACCATTTGTATTCGGTCAAGATACGAAAAGCTTAAAAGTGCTATTTTTTCATGCTGAATATCTAACATTCATGTAGGAAAATCACTACATATTATATTCGAAGTTGTGCATAAAAATCGTAAACCGATTACAAATGAAATTCATTCCATATTAATAAAAAAAGGGTCGTGTCTGCGAGTTACTGACAACCATGAGCACAATAATCTTTCTGCATTTTCTCTCGAATGCAGAGGTAGCACTCGTATTTTCAGAATTGATCAATGACTCACGGCCACGACCAAAAATCCCAGATCTAATAAAGATATATTGTTAACCGAAGGAATAATATACTGACAATGATCCTGCCGTTTGTAAGTTTAACCTCTTCCCTGATCTGGCGTTCTCTCCAGTTAGCCTGTTTGATCGCAGGTGTAATGAATTTCGTACAGATATCTCGTTCACTCAGTTCTTTTTTGTCCACATCTTCCATCTGGCAGTCATCCGGCAGACTTTGCTATTATATTATATGACTTGTTTCTTTATTTCACTATTTCAACCATTAAATCTGTTGTGTTTTTGAAATATTTGTGGCTGCGTCCTTTTTTCTGCAGTTACTCACTATTTCTTGCTTTTTTGCTTCGAAAAAAGAATTATTTAGCTCGCTATTTATCTTTGAATTGAACTATCCAAAAGCATAACCTTTTTGCACAGAGAAAGGCGAAAAATAGAAGAAAAGTATTCTATCGTTTTTTCCGGATTTGCAGTAAGAAACAAAAAAATAACTTTTGTGCGTTGCCTTCGTTCTCAAGTGAGCTCACTACTCTCACTTCAGGCGTTTTCCGCGTTTTGTAGGCTTTTTGTAGCAGCCAGGCTTAGTAAAAAAATAAAGATCAACAAAAAAATTCTGAGATCAATATCAATCAGCTGTAGAGCGCGACACAAAGCAGTGAGTGCATGCATAAAATAAGCCAGTAGATAGAATTCAAAGACTCTATTAAGGCAATTAATAATAAGATGCCACGAAAAAGATTATTGATTTATTATTCTCAAATGCTCTCGTTTTTCAAAATGCGGATAGGTTAAAAGATGTTTTTATATGATTGTAGGTATAAATAATATGATAAATATTCACAGGTGAAAACCACATGGCTCACGAAGATTATATGCTAATTCTGGGAGCGAACATCTACGCAAATCCAATATATAGAGTGTCATATCAGGTAGATCAGAACAGCAAAGATAAGATATCCTTGTTTACACTGGAAAATGGCGATAGCGGTTTGATTCTGACAACAGAGATTCAGGATGAAAACTCCAATCTCATAGCAGAAATCAACAAGAACAAGTTTATTCAAATTAACGAGAAATTTGATGTGGAAGGAGAAATCGAGAAAGGAAATGGTTTCACGCTAACAAGAAAAGAAGATGATGCTGTTATTTTCAATGCCAGAATCACAGAAGATGGATACGTCGCAGTGACTGGAACCTTTCATGTCGGAGGTAAGAAAATATATCTAGCTGATCGTGAAGTTAAAATAGACGATATTCCCCGGCAAACCTTAAACGGTGCGAATATACACGATTCCATCTTTGTTGGGACTCCAGAAATTACACTGACCGATGATGGAGTAAGGCTCTCGGCTGATAAATGTTGGAAATAAAAATCTAAAAGGCTTTTCTCCCCCACAGATTTTCGAACAGGTTTCGTGGGTCACCCACTAAAGAGATATTCCAGTTAGTGACCCTCTTACGAGCCCTTGCTGGAGCCAATCCCCTTTTTCTTGAGGGCAATCTCTCTGTATTTATTTTTTGATTAATTCTTTGATTCCTTTCTTGACTAATTTGATTCTTTTCTTGACCAATTTGACGCCTTTCTTGACTAATTTTATGCATTTCTTGACGAATTTGATTCCGTTCTTGATTTGTTATTATTCTTGATTTGTTATTATATTTCTCTTTTACTTCAGAGTGCACTCAGTAATTTCTCCACTAATATTTTCCCTGAGCATGTCAATGGCTTTGTCAAATTCATCGGTCTGGCCGAGAACCCACATCATCTTGACAAGTGCGGTTTCAGGCAGGGTATCTTCCCCTTCGATTGCGCCTGCTTTTATCATATCTCGGCCGGTATCGTAGACGCGGTCGCAAATTCTGCCGTTAAGGCACTGGGATGTAATTATAACAGGCATTTTTGCATCAGTGGCTTTCTGGATCATGGGGATCAATTTTGTAGAAACGTGTCCGAGACCGGTACCTTCGAGAACCAGTCCTCTGTAACCATTATCAATATAACAGTCAAGAACTGAGGGGTCTGAACCTGGGGTAAACTTCACCAGAGCACATTTAGGTTCCATTCCGGGCTTGAATTTGAGAGGTTTTTCTCCGCGTCTTGTATAATCGATGAAAGTTTTTATCGTCCTTGTATTGTAGTCTACAACCCCTATCGGAAGAGAGTTTACGGACTTGAAAGCATCCCTGCGTGAAGTATGCATTTTCCGGACTTTCGTACCACGGTGGATCTCACAGAAATCGTCCGAGGTTGTGCCATGCATGACAACCGAAACCTCGGCAATGTCGCTTATAGCAACGCAGGCTGCACAGATTCCATTCATGGCGTTGTCGCTACTGGGACGGTCGGCACTTCTCTGGGAACCAACCAGAACAATAGGTACAGGCGTTTCTATCATAAAAGAAAGGGCTGCAGCAGTGTACATCATTGTATCCGTTCCATGGGTAACGATTACTCCGTCCGCTCCGGCTTCAATCTCCTCCACAACTGCCCTGGCAAGGTTTTGCCAGGATTCAGAATCCATATTTTCCGAGAGGATACTTGAGATTACCCTGCCTTTGAAATCAGCTATTTCCCTGAGTTCAGGAATTGCTGCAAGGATATCATCAGCGGTAAACTGGGATGAAACTGCTCCTGTCCGGTAATCAATCTTACTGGCAATGGTTCCACCTGTTGAAAGAATCGCTACTTTTGGGAGCTTTTTTCCAGAATCTGAGGGTTCTCCTCTTTCCGGCCGGCATTCCTTCAAGCCGTTTCTGCCTCCGTTTGCAGTTTCTCCGTTGTTTTCCAGAGGGGTTATCCGGACTCTATCCGTAGAAAAACCGGCATTATAACCGCTCTTCATTTTTATTGTAATGTATCCTTCCATTGAAGGCATTACTTTACCTTCGTAGACTGTGCCGTTCTTCTCAATGCGGACCCAGTCGCCCTGTTTGAATTCCATGAATAATCCCTTTTCTGCTTATTTTTTGAGATATTATATAATGATACTATCCAAAATGCGATACATTTTGTGCGATACTAAGAGATAATACGTATTTTGTGTGATACAAAGAGATAATATGTATTTTGTGTGATACAAAGAGATAATATGTATTTTGTGTGATACTAAGAGATAATATGTATTTTGTGCGATACTAAGAGAGGTCAAAGGTAATATTAAAGTTAAATGTGTTTTCGTCTTAAACTAACCACTCAAGCTTTCCTGTACTCATTAACTATTGCAAGCAGATTTTCAAAAGCAGAGTCGATGATGTCTTTCAGGGTTGCAATTTCCTGCTTGTTAAGTTCGAGCTCAGTCTGTCTTTTTGAAAGGTAACGCCGCATTTCCTCTGGTGCGGGCCCGCCAGTAAGTTTCCTTCTTTTTATGTTTGAAACCGGATCAAGGGCTTCCTTTATCATATTTTCTGTCAGTCCTAGGCCTGAAAGAGATTTGCCCAGCACAATTTTGGCCGCGGAATCAATCTTTTCCATGGTAGGTTTTTCTCCTTCCTTTGCCAGCATCCCTACAATCTGGTGGGCAGTCCTGAATGGGATTCCGGTTTCCCGGACAATTGTATCCGCAAGTTCGGTAGCTGTCGTAAAACCGACAACTGACTGGGCGGCGAGCACTTCAGGATGAACTCTCATGGTCCTTATCATCCCTTCCATTACCCTTACAGAAGCTCTGACGGTTTCAACCGAGCGCCAGATATTTGGAGTTGCTTCCTGCAGATCCCTGTTGTAACTCAGGGGAAGGCCTTTACATATCGTAACCAGAGACATGAGAGCTCCGACGGCGACTCCTGTTTTCCCGCGCATGAGTTCGGCAGTGTCCGGATTTTTCTTCTGCGGCATTATCGAGGAGGTGGAGGCGTACATATCATCAAGTTCAATGAAATTGAATTCGGATGAAGACCAGACCACAAGTTCTTCAGCCATCCGGCTCAGGTTTATCATCATGTTTGTAAACACCGAGGCACACTCAATAAGATAGTCCCTGCTGCTGACCGCATCCATTGAATTTTCCAGCAAACCTTCAAAACCCAAAAGTTCTTGAGTCCGTTTCCTGTTAAGGTTAAAACCCGTAGAGGCAAACGCAGCAGCTCCCAGAGGACAGATGTTTACCCTCGAAAAAGCATCCTGAACCCGGTCAAAGTCTCTGCCGAGGGCAGCTTCGTGGGCACATAGGTGATGAGCAAGCGTTGTAGGCTGGGCATGTTGCAGGTGAGTAAAACCAGGCATGAGTGTATTGATGTGTTTTTCTGCAAGACTGAAAAGAGTATTTCTAAGGGCAAAGATCTCTTCGAGCAGTCCTGTAAGCTCTTCTCTTAGGGCCAGCCGGATGCATGTTGAAACCTCATCGTTTCTGGAACGCCCGGAGTGCATCCTGCCTCCGACGTCTTCTCCAACCATATCTATGAGCCTCGACTCAAGGGAAATGTGAATATCTTCGTAGCTGAAATCGAGCTTTTCCATCCCTTCTTCCCTGATTCTCAAAAGCCCGCTAAGGATTTTGCTGCAGTCTTCCTTATTTATAATGTCCTGCTCTCTCAACATAACTGTATGAGCAAGATCCACTGCTATGTCAGCATCAAAAATCCACCTGTCAGCTTCCATTGAGGACGTATAGCGTAAAATTTCCTCGTTCTGGGCGGCTTCCAGCCTACCTCTACGTAAAATATTGCTCATCGGTTTTCCTCTTTGTAATCTTTAATGTGATCTTTGTGAAATGAATCAGCATGATAGAATTTCTATTGGAGTAATGAACGCCTGTAGAGTAACAATGGAATGCTTGTAGAGTAACAATGGAATGGTTGTAGAGTAACAATGGAATGCTTGTAGAGTAATATGCCTTTGAGACTAAAAATGTCTTAGAGCCAGAGATTTAAAAATCTGTTGCGTGATATTATTCCAAATACTTAAATATGAATCGGTTTTCCGGACTTCAGAACTTCAGGCAAACGGAACTTTTGAGGAGAAAAACCTTGAAATGAGAGTATTTTTTCTGGATGAGAAGATTTCCTTCAAGTTTTTCCTGACATTTCTTTTCTGACCTTTTATATTTTCCTTGAATCCTTCAAAAAAGCTAACCATCAGGAAAACATACTTTCATGTGATGCCCGCAACCTCAAAGTACAACAAGATTTCAGCTATCTATAACCTGATGGAATGGCCGTTGGAGTTTTTCTTTTTTGCCAGGTGGAGAAAAAAAGCTCTCTCAGGCCTCAAAGGTAGGGTTCTGGACGTAGGAATAGGGACTGGAAAGAATCTGAAATACTACCCTCCGGGATGTTCGGTAACAGGGATCGACAACAGTGAGGGGATGCTTGAAAAAGCCCGGAAGAGCGCCGAAGATATGAAAAATGTCACGCTTCTCCTGATGGATGCCGGGCACCTGGAATTTCCTGACAAAAGCTTCGATTATGTGGTAACAACCTTTGTCCTCTGCTCAATCCCTGACCCGCTAACGGCTCTGAAAGAAATGCGACGTGTCTTGAAACCATCAGGAGAAATGATCAACTTAGAGCACGTGCGCAGTAGCAATCGTTTTCTTGCCCGGTTTGAAGACTTTGTCAATCCGGTTTTAATCGCAGTTTTTGGATTCCATGAAAACAGGAGAACCACAGAAATTATAGGCAAGGCCGGATTTACAATTGAGGATGTCGAAAACCTGGCTTTCAGAGACGTCTTCAGGAAGATCCGAGCAAAACCGTAAAAAGTTTTATTCACGAATACTTGAATTTGAAATTAATTTTTCTGACTTTGAATGTGCTTACTAACATTACAATTTTATATATGGATTCTAAGAATTAAATTAGGAAGGGATTTGCTAACTAATTCATTCCAGATTCTATAACCACTGAAAACGCGGAAAACTGTACTTTGTTGCGTCAATCCTCAAAGATTGAATGATTCTGAATAGTCGTATTCTATTTTATACGACATTTTTCTGTTGACTCGACACTAGGACTTGTAAATTAGTCATCTCGAGCATGGAGAAAAAAGGTACTTGATTATAATGTCCGTGACCTCTAAATACAACCGAATCGCACCCATCTATGAGCTAATAGATCTACCGCTTGAGCTTCTTTTTTTCCGGAGATGGAGAAAAGAGGCACTTTCGGGCCTGAGCGGAAGGGTTCTGGAAGTCGGGGTAGGAACCGGAAGGAATCTGAAATGCTATCCAGTGGGCTGTTCGATTACAGGAATTGATTATAGTGAGAGGATGCTTGAAAAAGCCAGAGAGAAAGCCAGAGGAATGAAAAATGTCACTCTTCTCCTTATGGACGCCGAACACCTGGAATTTCCGGACAACAGCTTTGATTATGTTGTTACAACCTTTGTCCTCTGTTCAATTCCTGACCCTGTGAGAGCTCTTAAGGAAATGAGGCGCGTTCTGAAACCGTCAGGTGAGATAATAGCCATCGAGTACGTGCATAGCAGCAATCATCTTATTGCCCGATTTGAAGACTTAATCAATCCTGTCACATGCTCTCTTATTGGAGACAATACTAACAGAAAAACAGTAGAAAACATTGAAAGGCCGGATTTACCATTAAGGAAGTAAAAAACCTTATTTTTGAGGGTTTTTTCAGAAGAATTCGGGCAAAGCCGTAAAAATTTTCTTTTTTTCAATATGCTTGGCATATAGTGTTAAAAAGCAGCTTTAATATCCAAAAAAATTGCACTTAAGGCCTCTGTGCAGTTAAACACTCGTGAAAAAGCAACTAGAAAGTTGATGTAATCAAGTTCAGTAAACTTAGCAGGGTTTATTTCGTCCGACTCTAAGAGGTTTTGAATACATTTATCACATCATATTAGTGATAGGTAATTTGCGAAAAAATTCTTCAAACGCGTAAATAATATCTATTCGGTAAGGTCTTTGCGGTCCCGCTGACATTGCTTCACTCCATGGGAAATTTTTCTTCATAGACTCATTTTTGCTTACCTGTTCCACAAACCCAGGATCAACCTCAATGTCCGATGTTGAACTTGCATACATATAATTTCCACCGGTGTTGTTTGAAAGGCAGTTATTTTTCAGGATAAATGAATGGGTGTTTTTCAAGTCATTAAATATAGCAAACCCTTTTCCAGCTGCACGACTAGTCTGTGTATTAACTATTATATTATTTTTTACAATAGTTTTATATCCTGAGCCTAGAGCTGAAAATTCATCGTTAATTTCTTTATGGGCAATAGCTGCACCTTTGCATCCGTCGAAGAGATTATTTTCTATGCGAGTACTTTGAAAACCATTGAGTACTATACCCCCTGACCCCACGACACCTCCGTTAGTACCGGTTTTGTAAAACTTGTTATGATGGATATATATATCTGTTGCAGAGTCTTTAGGATATTCTGATCCATAACCAGTAATCCAGACGCCTGCATTATTGGTCTCATTCAGCAGGTTATTGCAGATTTCTATATTATCCATAACGATTGGCGGATTGAATTTCTGGACTTGAATTCCCGCTCCACCTTCCCCTTCGGAGTTGATAACATTGTTATGAAATCTTACATGGTTTGTGTTATAAATTCTCAAACCACTATTTGTTCTGCATGTTATACTGTTGTTCCAGGCTTCCACTTTTGAAAAATAGATGGCATACAGGGCATCATGTCCTAATTTGTACACTGTGTTATTGTAAAACCGAACATTTGAACCCTTTGAGACTTTCAGCCCATCTCCATGGCTGTCATGCATATACATGTCGTGAACCTGTATATTTTTGGAATTAACAAAGTGGATTAGATTGTAATATCCCTTCCCTCTGCTTAGTTCACTATTATTGTCATGGTTTCCGTCAATTTCAAACCCTTTTATAATTATATCATGATTTCCGGCACTGTCCATTTGCATAATTAAAGGCTTTTCTTTCTTCCAGCCTGCTTTGTCTTTAAGTTTAATCACAGATGTGGAATCGCCTTCAAGGACGGTATTATTTCCAATAAGAATACTATCTGAAATGACATATGTATTGGGACCCCTCAAATAAACGGTCGTGAACTGACGGTTTTCTGCCACGTAGGCAAGAGCTTTATTTATCTCTACCTGATCGTCATTTCCATCACAGTTGAAATCTCCACTACCGTTGGTAGTTACATAAACGATCTTATTAGAAGACTTAGCTGACAGGAAGAGAATTATGCTTGCAGCTAAAAAAATAAGAATTACACTGAAAATTACTACTTTTTTTCCATCTTCCCATCTGTGCTTTGATATTTTTCCGTCCATTTTCATCCCAAATACACTGAACTATTCTCCCCCATATTAAAAAAATTTAACTGTTGAACGCTGCAAAAACTCAATGGAGAAGTTTTGAACCTCTCTAAGATGTTCGAAAATTCAAAAGCTCAAGAGATCAGCACGATAAATCTGGAAATTTCCTGAAACGAACTTTGAAGCCTTCAAACCCCACAGAAGAACTACCCTTTCCTGCCAGGAAGGGGAAATATTTATTAATTAGAAAAATAGCAGGCTTTGTATTGATTAGAAAAATAGCAGGCTTTCCCGTAGTGCTTCAACACCTTTGAACTACCTCTTTTTTTGAATATCTAACAAAAGGAAAGACCCCTTAAGAAGCCAAGAAATTAAATGAGGAGCTTCTACCGCGTAAGTTTATTCTTTTTTGTAAGGTCTTTGCGGTCCAGCAGACAATGTTTCACTCCACGGGAAATTTTTCTTCATAGACTCGTTTTTGCTCACCTGTTCCACAAACCCAGGGTCAACCTTAACGTCCGATGTTGAACTTGCATACATATAATTTCCGCCAGCATTGTTTGAAAGGCAGTTGTTTTCCAGGATAAATGAATGGGTGCCGTTTAACTTATTAAATATGGCATACCCTTTTCCAGCTGCATGACTAGGCTGTGTATTAATTATTATATTATTTTTTACAATAGTTGTATATCCCGAACCTGGAGCTGAAAATGCTTTAGTAACTCTTTTGTGGGCAATAGCTGCACCGTAGCATCCGTCGAATAGGTTATTTTCTATAAGAGTATTTTGAAAGCCATTGAGCACTATACCTCCTGCCCAGTCAGCACCCTGATTAGTACCTGTTTTGTAAAACTTGTTATGATGGATGTACACATCTTTTGCAGAATCTTTGGAATACTTAGATCCATAACCTGTAATCCAGATACCTGCGGCATTGGTCTCATAAAGCAGGTTATTGAAAATTTCTATGTTATCCATTACTGTTGCCGGATCGGCTTTCTGGACTTGAATTCCTGCTCCTCCTTCCCCTTCGGAGTTGATAACATTGTTATGAAATCTTACATGGTTCGTGTTGTAGATCCTCAAACCACTATTTGTCCTGCATGTTATTTTGTTGTTCCAGGCTTCTACATTTGAAGAATAGATAATATAGAGGGCATCATGCCCTAACTTGTACACTGTGTTATTGTAAAATTGAATATTTGAACCTCTTGAGACTTTCAGCCCATCTCCATGGCTGTCGTGCATGTAAATATCGTGAACCTGTATATTTTTGGAATTAACAAAATACATTAGATTGTAATATCCCTTTCCCCTATCCCTTTCACTATTGTTGTCATGGTTTCCGTCAATCTCAAACCCCCTTATAACAATATCGTGATTTCCGGCACTGTCCATTTGCGTAATTAAAGGCTTTTCCTCCTTCCAGCCTGCTTTATCCTTAATTTTGATCACAGCTGTGGAATCGCCTTCAAGAACGATATTGCTTCCAATAAAAATGCTATTTGAGATGACATATGTATTGGGACCCCTCAAATAAACGGTCGTGAACTGCGGGTTTTCTGCCACGTAAGCAAGAGCTTGATTTATCTCTACTTGATCATCACTCCCGTCGCAGTTGAAATCTCCACTCCCGTTAGCGGTTACATACACTATTTTACCAGAAGGTTTGGAATATTTACTTGACAGGAAGAGAATTATACTCGCAGCTAAAAAAATAAGAACTATACTGATAATTATTATTTTCTTTCTGTCTCCCCAACTGTTTTTTGGTATTTTTTCGCCCATTTTCCATCCCAATACACTAACTATTACTCTCATATATTAAAAAAATTAACTCGGAAGCTGCAACATTTGAGAATTCAGAAAGTCAATTGATTAATATGATCAATCCGGAGACTTCCTGAAAAGAACTTTGAAACCTTTAAAGCCCGCAGAAGAACTATTCTTTCCCGCCAGGAAGGGGAAGTATTTATTGATGATAAAAATCACAGGCACCAAGCCGAGAAGATTCAGCCCTGTTAAGATCAGTGCAAAAGATGTTGTGCAACCGAAACAATCGAGATCTATCTCAAAAATGATCTTGGAAAGTTTTGTCAGTATATCCTTCATAGGGAAGTGAAGCGCAAGCACTATCAGGCTGTTTCTCCCGTAGTATTCCAGCACTTTTGAACTGCCTATTTTTGTGAATATATAAACGAAAGTAAAGATCCCTGAAAAAGCCAGGAAATAAAATGAAAAGAACCCTCCGTATTCCAGCACGTTCATGTTGATCTTATCTGTTGGAAACTTCAGGAGATACACGAAATATAGCAGGCTCACCAGGATAAAGAGCCAGGGAAAAAAATTCTTAACCTGAGAAAACACTTTATTGAACCCTGAATCTGACTTCAGCAAACGGGAACCAGCACTTAGCCCATCTTCTGACTCCAGGAGTTTTCTAAATAGATTTCCTGCTCCGTAGAAGACAACAGCAGTAAGAGCAACATCAGCGTTCCAGGGAAGTCTGAAAGGTACATAAACCGAATAAAGGTAGCCGATAATTCCGGCTACCGTAAGCCAGATCACAAGCTTTCCCGGCTGCCAGTAATATCTCTTCGCAAGCCAGTAAAAGAGCAGCTCGGTTACGAAAAGACCGGTCAGGAACCAGAGAGGTGAATTATAAGAGATCATTGGACCCAGGGCGTATAGGATTGAATAAATGCCGTAAAGAGCATCAGTTTCGAAAAACTTAATACTTGTAACCCCAGGGCTATATGCTTCATCCAGCAAAAAGTAAAACAGGCAGGTAAGCACTGCAAAAGCGAAGTAAGGTACAATAAGGGATCTGAATCTCCCCTTTATAAAATCCGTAGCTGATTCTGCATATTTGACGAAATTTAAAAGGAATCCGGAAATAAAAAAGAAAAGCGGCATATGGAATGAAAATATGTAAGTATCAAGCGCCACAGGTAGGCTGTAATGCGCAAATACAACAAGCATAATCCCGAATCCTTTTAATGCATCAATCCATGGTAATCTCATAATAATCTTAAGGAGTATAGGGGGGACATTATATAAAAAAGATTCTGCAATTATTCAGTAATTCAGTATCTTGAAATTGATTATGTGATTCAGAGGCTTTATAATCACAAAGTAAATATCTTTTTTCATATAGTGTTTTCAGATTTCAATTTTAGCCTCCCGAATGAGTGATATCATAAAATAGATGATCCACGCACAGGGAGAAGCTCGAAACCCTGTGTAAAAGTCAATTTGTTGTATGGATTCGCTGAGCAGGTTCAGAGTGTATATGGTATTAAAGGTTTCATTTACTGACTTTGGAATTCAACTACGTAAGTACTATTAGCGTAAAGAAACTCTATTAAACAATAACGACTAATCCATAGAGGGATGCTGGGGAAAACAAAGCGCTATCTTGAGGTTACAAGAGTTCTTTTTAAATACAACCTTATTCCGGAACTCTACCGGGACTTGCGAACAGACTACATTTCAAATCCTGATTGCACTTGTGCTTTTGATGTCGAAAACAGGCAGACAGCGGTAAAACTCAGGCAGGCTTTCGAAGAGCTCGGGCCAACCTTTATCAAAATGGGGCAGACCATGAGTAAGCGGCCTGACATTGTCCCCCAACCTTATGTTATTGAGATGGCAAACCTTCAGGATAAGGTTAAGCCAGTGCCTTTTGAGGAAATGGCTGAATCTCTTGACCTTGCGTGCATCTGTGAGTATCAGACGCGTGCAGAGCGTAATCGGAAAAAAAGTGAAGAAGAACTGAAGGCGGCAAGGGAGAGAAAAGCAAAAGCCTTTATTGAGATTTTTGATACTTTTGATCCCAATCCCATTGCCTGCGGCTCAATTGCACAGGTCTACAAAGGGTTCATTGAAGGCAAGCCGGTAGCTGTAAAGATTCTCCGTCCAAACCTTATTGATACTATAAATATTGACCTTTCCATCCTGGACGATTTCAAGCCTGTTATGAAAAAAATTCTTGGGGTAGGAGGAAACTTTGATATTGATGCTTTTTTGCTGGAAATCCGGGAAATGCTTACGCGGGAAGTTGACCTGAGAATTGAAGCAGTTAACATGCGGCGCTTTGAGGACAATTTTAAGAATGTGAAAAATGTTACTGTGCCTAAAATTTATTCGGATTACTGTTCTGCCAATGTTCTTACAATGGAATTTATCCAGGGGATTCAGGTCAAAGACATAATTGACATGCAAGTGCCGCAAAGCAAGAAATCGGAATATACGCGTACTATCACCAAGAGTTACCTTAAACAGGTCTATATCGACGGCTTTTACCATGCAGACCCTCACGGAGGCAATATGCTGGTTGAAGAGAACGATACTATTGCCTTTATCGATTTCGGGGCTGTTGGCAGTGTCGATGATGAACTTCAAAAGAATATGCTGGAATTTTATTATGCTATCAATAACAGTGATGTGGAAGGAGCGACCCAGAGTTTTCTGAAAATTGGGGGCGCAGATTCCCGTGATGTGGATATCCACAGGCTCAGAAAAGATATGGATAACCTGATTGCAAACCAGAACTACGGGCTTGAAGGCAGACAGAGCGATAATTATGCCAAACTTGGCCTGAAATATGATATTCGGCTCCCTGGAGAATTTTCAACCTTGCAGAGGGCAATCCTGCTCATAGAGGGAGTCTGCCTGGAACTGGACCCGAGATACAATATTAAAACTATTGCAATTCCGGTACTTATGGAAGCCTATAAAAAACTTAATGCATCAAAAGGGGCTGCCCTTCATATTGAATTTAACACCGAACCTGTTGACGAGAAAGCGGAGTTAAGGGCTGCAATCAGAGAAGTTGCCGAAAAAATGGAAGGGATGGGGGATAAATTAATCTCCGTGAAACAAAAAGGAAGCAGAGGACATGTTTTTTCAAAGGAATTCTATCTTGCTGTCCTGCTTATCATCTCAACTTATGTCCTGTTAAACGGAGGTACTTTTTCCTGGGTTGGACTGCTCGGGTTTGGGGGATCGGTCCTGATAGCTCTTTTTGCTGTCATTCGGGGTCGGAGTGACTGACCTTGCAGCCTAAATAATTAAAATCTCGTAAACCATAAAAATCAAATTTCAATGAATTTGAGTAAACTTTCTCCTTCACGTACCCGCCTGAGAAAATCCTCTCTGTCAGTATAGGGAATTCCAGCAATCACAGAATCTGCAGCTTTCCTGCCAAGTCCGGGTAATTCTTTGACAAGAGAAGAAGCTGTGTTGATGTTTAGAGGATAAGGAATACCTGTAATTGAGCGCATCCCGTGCCCTGTGACGGTAATGTCGGTAAATTTCCTCAAAGGCAGAGAAGCAGGAATTCCTACCAGCAGGGGGTATGAACCAAGCTGTCTTCCGAAGGTTATTCCTTTTTCATGAACCTCATACATGACATCCCTGAGTACCGTGCCGTCGGGCACAACGCGCCTCAGCATTGGAAGGTCAATAGTCTTCCGAACATGTTCTTTGTAGTCCAGAAAGAGCTTCTTATGTTTTCTGGCAGCTTCGTCTTTTCCGTAAATCGGCGTTCCTGGAAAAGCCATAACCTGACGGATGTTGATTCGGCGCAGGAGCAAACCTGAATCGAGTACGCACTTCAGGAAATTGTAATTAAGCTGAAAAGTTTTTTTAGACTCACCCATCAGCCCGTGCACAAAATTGATGCCTGGAAGAATTTCAGGAAGCCCATTTGCCCCTCGAACGCTCCCAAACTTGTTTACAAGTTTAATTGCCTCAAAAACTTCCTCGGAACTTGCCTTAAGGGAATTTGCTGCAATTACCTTCGGGTCGGCACTTTCGATTCCAAATGCGGTCACGTCCCCTGATGTATGATATTTAATTATTGTCTTGAGAATCTGCTCCGACTCGTCAGGGTAAGTTGCAAGCGTGATCGGGTTTGCATTGTCCATATGGAGCACGGAAAGTTCCGGGGCAGAATTTCGTATCCCCCTATAGAGCCTTTCAATTACTTCCGGCTCGGGTTTGGGGACAGGCCCTCCAATATCTTTCCCATGGTATGAGAAGAGGTCAGGCTGCCTTCCCACCCTGAAATAGCGAGCTCCATAAGAATAAAGGGCTGATACTTCCGTGATCACATCTTCAACAGGCCGGTAATCAGAAGTCCCGTAAAAGGGTTCTGTGCAAAAAGAGCAGTGGACCTGCCTGCCGCAGCCTCTGTAGGTTTCAAGCTCGCACATGCAGTATGGGTAATCCGGGTGCTGCTTGATCAAAAAAGCCCCTTTAGGTCCCCAGCGTCCGATTTCTGCTGTTGTCCTGAAGCGGTGTTCAATTCTTTCCGGAATTCTCAGTCCGGAAGTAGAGCTTCCGCTCCCACAAGTTCCCCTCTGTCCTTCTAAAAGATCATAAACAAAAGCTTCGATATCCATCTTGGCAAGCACTGCACCTTCAAGGCTCATCCCGCCTTCAGTACCTTTTGCAGCCCTTCCGCCTTCCTTGCTGAAGCCGAGCCTGATTGGGCCACCTATGACTTTTACGCCGCCTGCAGCCCGAAAAATTGCCTCGATTTCCCCAGGCGTTATTGGAGAAGCCCGAAGATATTTTCCAGGCACTGTCATGCCTGCAATAATGATCAAAAGGTCTGCTTTTCCTATAAGTTCCCCGGCTTCAGGGGGGTTTTCCCTCAGAGTGTCGATGGTAAGGTAATGGATATTATTTTCGGAGAGCCCGCGCTCCCTGAGGGCGCCTGCTATGTACCGGGGGTAAGGAGAAAGGTATGGGGGAACCCCGAGGCAGGCAGGCTCGTCCACATAGCCGTCTATGATGAGTGCTTTCATGTAAATTCTCATTTCCATTTTTGATAATCGAAGGTTGAAGCCTATACAGTGCAGTCGGATATTAAGTAGTGCAGTCAGATATTAACTAGTGCAGTCAGATATTAAGTTACAGATAACTTGTAGATGATATAGTCTGTTTAGAGATATATCTCAAACGAAAAAAATCACTGATATGAGGAGACATCATAGCCACATAAATAAGGAAACAATTAAAAGAAATAAATGATTAAAAAAACGATTTAAAAATTATTTAGGGCCGGGACCGAGAATCGAACTCGGATCGTAGCCTCCACAGGGCCACAGGATAACCTCTACCCTACCCCGGCCACAGGGGTCTGGTACTCCAGATTTGAAGCAACCTATAGAAGGAGTTTTTTTATATAAAGTTTTTGCCGGAAAGGGCAGGAGCCCCTCCTCAGAGAAGGGAAGGTTTCTGTTTTCCAGCACCAGGGACGCGTAAAATCAGGCGTAAAGCAAATCCGGGATCAGTATCGGAATTTTCGGAGCCTTTCAAGGGCAAGTTTTGCAGCCTTTTCTCCTGAATGGAGCATATTTCCAAAGGCAGGCCCAGTTCTCAGGGCGCGGGTTGCGTCATTTGCAGCCATTAGGTTTGCAGGTCCTCTTGCAAGAGGTGCTGCATCAATGTCGGTGTAGTCGAGAGAGTATCTAGAATACTCATCAAAATTTGCCCTTATGATTATCACTTCGTCGAGTTGCATTTTAATCACCCATACTACTTCTAGGGTTGAAAGACCTGGAAAAACAGCCCGGTCTTTTAGTGAATAAACCAGGGAAGTCAGTCCCCGATCTTAAGCATTGAAATTCGCACCTTGATAAGGGTCATTGCTCTTAAATTTATTGGAAGAAAGGGAAAAGATAGTCTTGAGCCGGTTTTGTTGAATTCCTTCCCGCAAATATTATCCCGGAGTCTTGGATTTTAGGTTTGAGCGGTGAGAGAGTTTAGTATTTTTAGAAAGGACTCATATTTAAAAGGACTCAATATTTAGAGAGGGTTTGGGTTTTGGAAGGAGACTGATTTTAAAAATAAATAGTAGTTCTCCGGTAAATTCAACAGTGAGCCAAAGCTGGCAAAAAATAAAAAAGAAGATTTAAAATTAGGGCTCTGTAGAAATCTTCTCTAAACTAAAATCCTCAGGTTAAATTTGAATCAAGAGACTCGACATTAAAAACTCAATTAAAAGTGTTTGGCATGTTATAAATGAGAGGATATACAAGTTATTTTTTCTAATTTTTCTCGATTTCGCGGTTTTATTTGCTACAATTTTTTCTAAAAACTATTGAATTTTTCCGATCTTTGATCCATTTCAGATTTGGACTTTAATGAGACTTTTCCATTCCTCCAGGTAAGGGAAAAATTGGGCTTTGTAGAAAAAATGAGTTTTTAGTCCTTTATAAACCTCTTAAGTTTTATTTTTGGCCTGGAATGAGATCGAATATTCTACTACTGCCCAAATAATGTTAGTTGAATAAAATAAATTTATATAATAAGTATACCTTCCCTATATCGAGGTAAATAAAAAACATTACAGTGGGGAAAGAAAAACATGAGTAACATTAAGTTATTTAGCAGAAAAACAGAGAAGTTAGGAGAGGGGTTTTCGATGGGAGTTCAGAATATTCTGAGTTCTTTTAGTTCTTTTCTTTACGAGATTCGTTTTATCATCCTCTTCTACGTGATAGGAGATTGGGCTTCTACTGTTTTTGCTCTGCCCTTCGGTGAGGAGTATAATTCAGTTCCTGCTATGATTCTGGAGAATTACGGAATCTATCATCTGCTACTTATTAAGGTAGGTTTTATTTTCCTACTATTTTATCTAGCCCCGGTGATAAAAGTGTCAAAATATAGATGGGCTTTTACGAAGCATATAATAGAGTCCGTTGGCATCCTGGTAACAATAAATAACCTCATGGTCATCTTCAACGGGAACAGCCTTATACAGGCTATCGGACTGGTCTGATTTTAGTCTGGAAAGTCAGGCCTTGTCTTTTCCCTTCCTTTATTTTTTCTCACAGCCATATCTGAATTTTATTTGGTTCGTCACTGTTTTGAATAGACTAGGAATAATTGCATAGTTCTAAAGTTGCCAGCCCAAAATCAGAAACATTGATCATGAATTTGATTTTCGACAACAAATGTTTCTAAATGTTACACTTTTCCCTCTATATTTAAGAAGTGATATGAATTACCCATATGAAAAGTGAAAAAGGTTATCATCAAAAAGCACAGCAATATCGATATCGCTCAGGCAGTTAGCCTCTCCCCGGACAGTTGAACCGAAAAGATAAGCTACTGTAACGAAGTCAATCTTGGAGAAAAACTCCGTTAACATCTGTTCGAGTTGCTCAAGATTTGATTGCGGTGTAGCAGACTGCATATCATCAATCACTTATGGTTTATACTTACCTCTGTTTATAATTTGTGCAGGTCTAACATTTCTGATCTCTGCTTCTCACTGGCAATATTCTTTTTGCAGGCATTTTGCATGAGCTTCTTATTTATAAACTGATGATTACTTAACCCCCTTTCTTGATAAAAAGGAGGACTCTGGTCCAAAATCTAGTGAGTTTTGATTTTATGTTCATCACTGGATTTTGGTACTGAGTTGGGGACAGTTTTAAATATATGTTAGAGAAAATTTTTTATAAAAGAAAGTTCTATTTTTATTGGGATACTTTTGAAACTTTTTCATTGATAAAATGGGGGTCATTTCTTTGTATTTTATGATAGTACTTTCAACATTTAACCTTAGTTCGACATCTCAGGTTAATTGCTGCCACTGGTATTAAATTAAAACGCATTTATTGATACCTATTTTTTGGAAAAGTGAAAAGTATACAAAATCTCAGGACATACTTTTTAAGTTTGGACTGTTCACAAAAAAACATAACAAATTCACTCAATCGTATGAAAATGTATCTCTCAGTTAAATCGGGGGGTTTAATCTGGAGGATTATATTTTCATCGCCAGTGAGAATTGGATTTAATCGCGAATCTCTTTGGGAACTATATGATTGAGTTGACACTATGGAGGAATTACAATGCATAAAAATATTTTTAAGGCAATAGGCATTTTCACGTTAGCTTTTTTTGTCGTGTCAATGACAGGAGCAGCAGCAACATGTACACCATGTAAAGCAAATGCCGATAAATTCAATCTCAGCCCTTCTAAGAACTATGGTAACGTACTCTCCAACGACATCGGAAACGGAATAAAAATTATGGGAACGCCGAAGGCTACAAATGGTGGAAAAGTGACTATGTACAGTAAAGGAGATTTTTACTACAAGCCAGCTTCCTCTTCCAAGACGACCATAAGCGACAGTTTTACATACACAATAGTAAACAAATGTGGACAAAAAAGCACTGCAAAAGTTACAATAAATTACAAATACACCCCGAAAAACTCTCCAGACTCTCAGGGAACCCCGGCACAAGGTGCCGGTGTAGAAGTAACCGTTCATCCACATGAAGGAAACACTTATTGGGTCGGCGCAGATGGTCACCAAATATCATTGGTAAATAATAATAGTGCTGTAAATCCTACGTACAGTCAACTGTTATCCTTTATCAAAGAAGACAAAACAGATGAACAGAGATACATTCCTGGAAAATATACATGTGGAGATTTTGCAGAGACAGTACATAACAATGCTGAGAAGGCAGGATATAAAGCTGGATGGGTTACAATTGAAGGGATAAACCATTGCTGCAATGTTTTCCAGACATCAGACGAAGAAATAATATATATTGATTGCACTGGCTCTCCAAACGGAGAGAGATCTTGTGATACCAGTGTAAAATTAGAAAATGGAATAGAGTATCAACCAATTCCTTTGTTTATTAAAAACTATTATATTTATCCCATGGGTATTGTAAGTTCGTACAAAGTGTATTGGTGAGCAGGTTTAAACCTTCTCCAAATTAAGGTTGCGTCCGTGAGTCATTGATCAAATCTTAAAAACAAGTATTCCTCCCATTTTTGGGACAATGTAAAGAGAGTCTTGTTTTTACGATTTTCAACAACTCTGGACACGACACACTTCGTCATCTACGAATCATTAATTTTCAGTTTATGTGTAATTTATAGCCATTTTAAACTTACAAGCCCCCCATCAAAATTTCAGAATTTTTTTTTAAAAAACCGTGACCCTGATTATTTTGCGGAATTGCAAGAAACGGTCGTGGGAGTGAGTTATTGAAAACCGTGAGCATAAGAATGGCTCTATATTTCCCTCGAATACCGGAGATGTACTCGTTTTTTCTGATTTGGTCAATAGCTCACGGACATGACACAAGAAACAGCATTAAAAAAGCAAGCCATTCAGTAATACCCTCTAAGAATTCTCTTTTTTGATGCTTTAAATTGCACAAGGAGTACTTAGTTCATATAAGGGTTGGTGGTTCCCTTGGTGGTGAAGCTTGTGTATCCATGAAGTATGTACAAAATAAACTAAGAAACATATTGGTGAAAATTCTGTAAGTCTGAAAAGCCTACTAAATTTAATTTTTAGTGTCTTATGCTTTGATAATTGTCTTCTTATAATCCGACAGTATTAAAAAGGAAAAATAAATATCTGAATACGATTATTATTACTATTATTATTATTATTATTATTATTATTATTATTATTATTATTATTATTATTATTATTATTATTATTATTATTATTATTACTATTATTATTATTATTATTATTACTATTACTATTATTATTACTATTATTCATATAAAAATGAAATTCAATAAGCAAAATGGGGAGTGTGATATATGGACGAACAAAAATCCACGGAAGAACAAATAGCCAACGAAAAGAGAAAGAGACGGGCTATTTTGGTGGTAATCTTGTGTTTATTGACGGTAACAGTTACAGCATATGTATATTACAACAATTTGATCTTTCTGGCCATTGACATGTTTTAGGGCTATAACTATTTTTCCCGAAATTCCTAAAAAGTCAGTTAGCTGTAGCAAAAAATACTTACATCCCTTACAATAATTTTTATCATGGATTATACCCTTTTATGGTTTGTTTTTAGATGCCAACTAAAAATAACTCTAATGAGGTATAATCCTTTCTTTATGCCTTAAAATTTTATTTTAAATCTAATTAAGCACAATTTTAATAAAATAAGCTTTTTTGATTATTATTTGGGAAAAAGAAGGGATTTCACGGAAAATGGCAAAACCTCAGATATTTGCCTTATTGAGAATTTTGCGTTAGAAATGGAAAATATAGGAAAGTGGCATCAATAAAGACTGTGGTTTTGCTATACAACCTGCTTTCGGCAGGTCGACATTAGAAATTAGAATAATTTTCATGATATCGTTTTTGAACATTCGATAAATGTAATTAGATTCAAGGCTGGTTAACGTGTGGCTCAATTCTCATGACATATATACTCAATGAAACATTTTTGCAATAAAGTTTAGTATGAGAGACTAATATTCTGCTGAGAGCGTCGTAAAAGTACAGAACTGTTAGATTTATAATAGAATGTTGCACTTTTCGTTTCTTTTCTATCCCAAATCAAATCACTTATATACGGTTAACACTTTCAT
>MDTP02000090.1 GCA_001714685.2 Methanosarcina sp. Ant1
AAGTCTTAAGCCCTGTGTGAAGAAACTCTTTTTCCTTTAGAAACTTATTCTTCCTTTAGAAACTTATTCTTCCTTTAGAAACTTATTCTTCCTTTATCTATCATAGCCCTGAGAATTTTTCCGTAGAAACTTATTCTTCCTTTATCTATCAGAGATCAGTCAGTTTAAACTGTTTTACGGCTTTCTTGAACTCAAAATAATCTTTTGCAGCCTTTCCCACGGCTTCGCAGTGTTCTTTCGGGCTATATACTCCCATCCTCCAGTTGTCCATATGGGCTTCCTGCAGGATGGATACAAAATGGGAAGCCTCGTTAAGCGGGATCATTCTGTGGTCAGTCTTTATCATCGCCCGCATTTCTAACATTTCGGGGGTCTTTGGAATATCCACAAGTACGTTCTGAGAATCAACCCCTGCGAGCTCTGCAATTTCGTTTTCTGCCCTCTGAATTTTGTCGCGGTGTTTGAGTACGCCTTTTCCTACGTCTTCCAAACCCACATATAGTGCCCGTTTATACAGTCTGCGGGTATCCAGCCGCCTGGAAAGCTCCCCTGCGTATCCTGTGGCGTTTCTCATGGCTGCAACAAGGTCTATATCGTCCATCTGTCTGAGCCTAGATGGATCAAGCTCCTGGTTTTCTATCATACACTCAACTGCCTTTGAACACATGGATTCTGAGATTCTCGTTACATGGTGGTAGTACACAGATGTGTTCATCCAGAAGCGTGAGACCAGGAGGGATTCGGCAGCTTTCAACCCTCCCCGTTCAACAACGAGCCTGTCTTCGTAAAAATCCATCTGATTAATCAGACGGTTGTAATCCACGACTCCGAAGGCAACACCTGTGTAATGAGCGTCCCTGACAAGATAGTCCATTTTGTCCACATCAATTTCACTGCTAATGATCTGAGCTACAGATGTTTCCCCTTTGACGTGTTTTGCGAGGTTTCCGGGAGAAATCCCATATTTTTTTAGTACTTCACTTATTTCCCCTTTTCCCAGTACTTCCTTAATATCTTCATGCCTGCGCCGAGTGTACTTGTCAATAATATTTTCTGTAACATGAGAAAAAGGTCCATGTCCTATATCGTGTAAAAGGGATGCGGCTTTTATCTCAGTTTTTTTATCCCCTTCAATTGAGTCAAGATTCTTGGTCAGCATAGAGGCAAGATGCATTGTTCCAAGAGAGTGTTCAAATCGGGTATGATTCGCTCCTGGGTAGACAAGGTTTGAATATCCAAGCTGTCTGACTCTTCTGAGACGCTGCATCTGGGGAGTGGCAAGAAGTTCCTGAGCAAAATCATCCAGTTCGATGTAACCGTGTACGGGATCAAGGACAACCTTCATTATTCTTTAGACAGATGTCATTATATATTGCTGTTACTATTACTTTGGTACTGCAAAATTTGCAGGAACACCCGCATCCGAAAGTTGGAAAAAAACCGGAAAAGGCATTATCATGATCATATTTTCAGGCGGCACCGGAACTCCAAAACTTCTTGACGGACTCAAGGAAATCCTCCCACCAGAGGAACTGACTGTTGTTGTAAATACTGCCGAAGACCTCTGGGTTTCGGGAAACCTTATTTGTCCTGATCTGGATACAGTGCTCTATCTATTCTCAGACCAGATCGACAGGAAGAAATGGTGGGGAATAAAGGACGACTCCTTTGAGACTTATGACCGCATGCAGGAACTGGGAATCACGGAAAGCATGAAACTCGGGGACAGGGACCGGGCAACCCATATTATCCGTTCGAATCTTGTCAGGAGTGGAGTATCTCTCACAGAGGCAACTCTAAAACTCGCTTCCATTTTTGGAATTAACGCAAAGATTTTGCCCATGTCTGATGATCCTGTCTCGACTTGTATAGAAACTCTAGAAGGGATTATGCATTTCCAGGACTTCTGGATCGGGAAGCATGGAGAACCCGATGTTCTGGGAGTTGATATCAGAGGAGTCTACGAAGCTTCGATTTCTCCAAAAGTACTTGAAGCTCTTGAAAATGACGATAACGTCCTTATAGGGCCAAGTAACCCGATTACGAGTATAGGCCCGATTATTTCCCTGCCCGGAATGAAAGATCTACTGGAAAAGAAAAAGGTCGTGGCAGTCAGCCCTATTATTGGCAATTCTCCTGTAAGCGGACCTGCCGGAAAGATGATGCAAGCTTGCGGGCTTGAAGTCTCTTCAATGGGAGTAGCGGAGTATTATCAGGACTTTCTGGATGTTTTTGTTTTCGATGAAAGGGATCGGGCAGATGAATTCGCATTTGAGAAACTTGGATGTCGGGCATGTCGGGCCGATACCCTTATGACCTCAACTGAGAAAAGCAAGGAACTGGCAGAGCTGGTAGTAGGGCTTTTTGATACTATTGTCTGTCCTTAATTTTATATTTCAGTTTTTATTTTTTTGTGGGCTTTTCCGGATATCATCCGATTTTCCAGACTTTCCTACCATCAAACACATTTAAATTTATTAATGCTGAATAGTTGTTATCATAACTCCTTGAATAGATGTTTATAGAGCTAAAATACCAAAATTATATCAAGTACTTTGATGTTTTCCTAAAATTGATCTATCTTCTCTATGTAGCTTTCCCGTTTTTGCGTTTTTTGGCCTGCTGACGGGAAGCGATTTGCTTGAAGCACGATAGGATAATATTATCTGGAATAATACTTACAGGAATATTGTGACAGCCAAAGGAAGTTAATACCATGCTTGAAAGACTAAAAACCTCACTCATTAATTCTCCTGTGATCAAGCGAGGAGAATACAATTACTTTATCCATCCTATCTCTGATGGTGTACCATCCATAGACCCCCATATGGTTGAGGAGATCGCCGAATATATTCTCCAGATTACAGATATTAAAAAAATTGACACTATTCTTACCATAGAGGCTATGGGTATTCCTGTGGCGAATGCCCTTTCCCTGAAAACAGGGATTCCTTTGACTATTGTTCGGAAGCGGCCTTATTTCCTTGAAGGGGAAGTGGAACTTTCTCAGAGTACAGGGTATTCGAAAGGTGTACTCTATATAAATGGGCTCAAAAGAGGGGACAGAATAATTATAGTGGATGATGTAATCAGTACTGGTGGGACGCTACTGGCACTCGTGAAAGCGCTAAAAATCATGGGTGTCGAGGTACTTGATGTCATTTCTGTTATCGGGCGTGGAGATGGCTATTTGAAATTGAAGGAGCTTGGGGTTGAGCCCAAAGTTCTCGTCACAATTGATGTGAACGATAAAGGCGTGGAGATTCAGAATGTCTTTGGGGATCAGTGAAGCGTTTGACTTAAGGCCTGACTACATTATCGGTGTGATAAGGAAATTGGGAGCAAAAACTGTAGGTTTCCAGTTTCCTGAGGGACTCAAAAGAAAAGGTGCAGAACTCGCAAAGAGGGTTGAAGAAGCTACTGGCTCTGAGGTTATAATCTCCGGAGACCCCTGCTTTGGGGCGTGTGATCTGGACAGGATCTTGCTGGAGAATGTGGACATTCTTTTTCATTTTGGGCATTCAGAACTTGAGGATACGAAACTGTCAGATAAGGTCTATTTTATAGAAACGCGCTCTACAGTTGATGTTCGTCCGGTTGTTGAAAAAGCTGTGCCTGAACTTAAAGGACAGAGGATAGGGCTGATTACAACTGTTCAGCACGTCCATAAACTCTCCGATGCCTGCGCTGTCCTCGAGGCCAGCGGAAAAACCTGTGTAATCGGGCGGGGGGATTCAAGAATCGCCTATCCGGGGCAGGTACTGGGCTGTAATTTTTCGACAGCAAGAGCTGAAATATGTGATGAGTATCTGTATATAGGAAGCGGAGACTTTCATCCCTTAGGAGTGGCCCTTTCCACAAAAAAACGTGTTCTTGCAGCTGACCCTCTTTCCGGAGAAGTTCGTGAGGTGGATCCGTCAAGAGTTCTCCGTCAGCGGAGTGCGGTAATTGCAAAGTCTTTGGATGCTAAGGTTTTCGGGATAATTGTTTCAAGCAAAAACGGGCAGAAAAGGCTCGAACTAGCTTCTTCTTTGAAGAACTGTGCAAAAAGGCATGGAAAAGAGGCATACCTGATCCTGATCGATCTCGTAACTCCGGACCAGCTGCTCCAGTTCAAGGTTGACGCTTTTGTAAATACCGCTTGTCCAAGACTTGCTGTTGATGAGGTAGGGCGTTTTCCATCTCCCATGCTTACGCCTCAGGAGTTTGAGATCGTACTTGGAGAACGAGAATGGGAAAAGCTTGTACTGGATGAAATTACCGAAGAGCCGGTATAATCCTTTTACTTTCAGATTATTAGATAAAAACAGCAGAATATTAAGGAATAATTATAGGCCTTTAAGAAATAATTATAGGCCTTTAAGAAATAATTATAGGCCTTCCTACAAAAATTTTGAACCCGGTATTATTTAAGGAACTAAAGTCGATGAAATGAAACAAAGAAAACTTGAAATGCTGCTTGAAGAAATCGAAGGTTTTTCCGATCCTGAGCTTGAGCTGGAGCAGTATCAAACTCCTTCTCTTCTAGCTGCGGAAATTCTGCACTTTGCTTACATGCAGGGGGACCTTGATGATTCCGTCCAGGATCTGGGCTGCGGTACCGGAATCCTTGCAATCGGAGCAAAGCTCCTCGGAGCCAGAAAGGTTGTCGGGTACGATATGGATCCAAAAGCACTTGAGATTGCAAACATAAATGCCATAAAGCTTGGAGTAGAAATAGACTTCGTATTCTCGGACATTGCCGACATCGAGGGACACGTAAAAACCACGGTTATGAACCCCCCCTTCGGGGCAAGGGTGAAGGGCAGAGACAGGCCTTTTCTTTCGTCAGCGTTAAGAACAAGTGAAGTAATATATTCAATCCACAATCGCGGAAGCCTTGCTTTTATCCAAAAGTTCATTAAGCCTGCGATCATTACACATTCGTACGTTGCGAAGTTCCCTATAAAACGAATTTTCGACTTTCATAAAAAGGAAAGAGAAGTTATTGAGGTAGAGATTTACAGGATCACTGTCTCTGAGTAAATTCAGAACTCAGTACTGCTTACGGCATCGCATCATATCTCTAGCGCCATGTCTCAGGATTTTTTTCCAAAGAGTCGAATTATAAACACATACTTAATAAATGCTGTAATTATGTATCCATCAAACTGTATGCATGCCGGCAGAGAAGAAATATGTCAGTTAATACGAAAATGATCTATCTTGTCTCTTGATTTGGTTATTTATCGATTTAACAGCTGATAATTATCTATAGATTTAATTGATAAGTCTCACAATTACTTAATAGGGCATTACGATTAAGATATCTATTCATTACTAACGATAATTAGAATGAGGGATTATGATTAGAATCCGAAAAAATAAGACTACGAGGAAGAAATTGACAGGCCCTAGCGAAGGAAAGCCAGTTACTGAAAAAGGGGCTCAAATGGCTTTAGAAAATAGGGATCAGTCACGGGACCAGTTTAAAGGTCAGCCAAGGGATCAATATCAAAGTCAGTCAAGGGACCAGTTTCAGGGCCCTTCAAGGGATCAGCCCAGAGATCAGTATAAAGGCCCTTCAAGAGATCAGCCCAGAGATCAGTATAAAGGCCCTTCAAGAGATCAGCCCAGAGATCAGTATAAAGGCCCTTCAAGGGATCAGCCCAGAGATCAGTATAAAGGCCCTTCAAGGGATCAGCCCAGAGATCAGTATAAAGGCCCATCAAGGAGCCAGTCCAGAGATTCGTCTAAGGACCAGTTCAGGGGAGACCAGGGTAAAAAAAGGAGATTCCCTTATCCAAAGAAAGCTCCAAGGGAGAGAATGGATACGCCTGACTCCAGGGCTCCTCACGAAGCAGAGACATCGAGGAAAGACATTGAAATAGGAGGTTTTGTTCTCCCAGGAGAAATTGTCGGAACAACAGAGGAGTTTAAACCTGGCCCTGGAACAGTCATATCTGCTGGAGATATTTACTCTACTGCCACTGGCAATGTAATCATTGATCGAAAAGTGAGAATAGTTTCGGTCAAGCCAAATACTCTCACTCCTAATATCCTTAAAGTGGGAGATATTGTATACGGAAAGATAACTGACGTGCGGGAGTCCGGGGCAATGGTGGAAGTCGCAGGAATTGAAGGTAAAGAAGACAGGGAAATCGTAAACTCACGACTTGGGGATATCCATGTGTCAAACGTAAGGGACTCTTACGTCAAGAGACTTTCAGATGAGTTCAGACCCTCTGATATTATTAAGGCTAAAGTTATCGATACTGAGAGAATCCGTCTGACTACAGCTGAGGATTCCCTCGGAGTTGTGAAAGCTTACTGCTCAAATTGCAGAGGGGAACTTGAGCTCGAAGGGAAAAAGCTTAAATGCCCGGTGTGCAATATGACTGAAACCCGCAAAATCTCAACCGAGTACGGGAAAGGGGTCCAGTAATTCCTTCTCCGTTTCCTGAATAGGTACAGGTTTATGCACAGTCATTTATATTACTCAACATTCACAAGTGATTACCAATGGAACTAAACATTCTTTCCAAAACAGAAAACGAGCTTGAAGTTGAGTTCAAAGGCGAAACTCACACGCTTCTCAACATGCTTAGGGACCTCCTGATCAGAGATGAAAGGGTTGAGGCCGCCTTTTATGATATGAAACACGTGAGCATCAGTGACCCGATCCTTTACATCAAAACCGATGGTACAAACCCTATTGAGGTCTTGAAGGACGCGGCTTCGATAATTATCGCTCAGTGTGATGAATTTACGGATGTATTTAGCAAGGCAGTAAACGCCTGAAATACATCAGAAATACCTGGGAATAGCTGCATAACGTCTTCCTAAAGGCGTTTTGCTCTCTTTTTCCCGTCGATAAGGAACCTTTTCTAGCTTGCGGACTTTAAGGTATTTCTTTCAATAAGCTTTTACTGAATTCAAATTTTACGACTCTTTGGAATACTTTTTTATTAATTCTCTGCATATCTTGAGTAAATATGAATCTCAAATTATGAATCTCAAACACGGTAATTTAGCTAGAAGTCTTAATTGAATAGGAAATTGAACACAATATACTGCTTTTTAGCTTGAATCAACCGTAAACCAAAGTTTGTAACTGAATCAATCATGAAAACAAACCTACAGTTAAAATTGAGGTATGAAAGAAAATGACACTTGATGACTCATCCCTTCAAAAGTTCGGTTTTATTAAGCGGGAAACCCTGGGAAGTATAAATATCGACCCTCTTCAGACAGGTGGGCTTTTGACAGGTGCTGCAAAACAGGCTCTTGTAGAATGGGGAGACGGGTATTCAGTCTGTGATTTCTGTGGAGGAGTTCTGGACCAGATAAAAAAGCCTCCTATTTATGATTTCGTACACCAGGCACTTCCTGAATTCCTTGGCTGTGATGAGGCAAGGGTTACAAATGGGGCACGGGAATCAAAGTTTGCTATCATGCATTCCGTAGGAAAGCCAGGAGACTGGATTGTGCTTGATGGGCTTGCTCATTACTCTTCTTATGTCGCAGCCGAAAGAGCAGGCCTGAACATCAAAGTCGTGCCTCACGCAGGCAGCCCCGAATACATCCTGGACCCGGAAGGTTATGGTAAGGCAATAGAAGAGGTCACAAAGGAAAGCGGTAAACCGCCTGCTCTTGCTCTCATAACATATCCCGATGGAAGCTACGGAAACCTGCCTGATGCAGGAAAGATAGCATCTGTCTGCCATGAATATGACGTGCCGCTCCTCCTGAACGGGGCATATGCAGTCGGAAGAATGCCAGTATCTGCAAAAGAAATCGGTGCCGACTTCATTGTGGGCAGCGGACATAAGTCGATGGCTGCGTCGGGCCCTGTAGGAGTTCTTGGAGTAAGTGAGGAATATGCGTCTGTAGTGCTCAGGAAATCCAGATACAACAAGGTAAAGGAAGTCGAACTTCTCGGGTGCACTGCAAGAGGTGCTACAGTCATGACCCTTATTGCCTCTTTCCCCGACGTCGTAAAACGTGTCCGAAATTGGGATAAGGAAGTCGAAAATGCTCGGTGGTTCTCTGCAAGGCTTGAGGATATGGGCTTTATCCAGAACGGGCAAAAACCCCATTCTCACGATCTGATGTTCTTTGAAGCCCCGGGTTTCTATGAAATTTCAGAGAAGGTCAAGAACGGCAGGTACTTCCTCTATAGGGAACTTAAAGAACGTAGTATCCATGGTATAAAGTCCGGACTTACTAAATATTTCAAACTCAGCACTTTTGGGCTCGGTATGGACAAAATGAAAACTGTCGCTGATGCTTTTGAGGAGATTCTGAAAAAGTACGAGAATGTTTAAATCAGTTTAAATCGGATCATTTTTGATGCCCAGGAGAATCACACTCTTTAGTTCTGAGTCTCCTGCATCCTAAATGCCTTTGAAGCAGGTATTTAGATAGTCCCCATTATATAATTGACATTTTAAAAGACCTGAATGTCAGTAGATCTTTTGACTTCCATTTGAATTTTAATTTCACATTCCTTTGCAGGTGTATTTCTTGCATTGTCGAATAAGTCAGGAAGATTGCTCTTCTTTTCTCTTCTAAAAGCGGTACGCGATATTTATAAATTCGTTTCAGAAAGTATGTTAATTGATATGTTTGATCGCTGATATTGATGATGTGCCTATCTTCGATGTCTGCTTCGATATCTTCTTCGAGTTTGCAGTTTTTTGTAGCTCTGAGCGCAGTCCTCAGTTTCTTAATTCACTCTTTATTTTCTTTGCCTGTGGATCGGTTTTCAAAATATAAAGGTAATAAATGCAGATAATCAGGCCGGAAAAGACAACAAGCAGGATCTGGTTTATTTCTGCTATTTTGAGAGCAACAAGGACACTTCCTGCAGGGACAAAAAGGATGAAATTAGAGAATACTATTTTCAGCGCTCTTGAAGTCTTTACTCCAGAATAGAACATCATCTTCAGGCAGAGATAACCGTATACAAAAATTCCTGAGATTGAGAATAGGATCAGTGCCATACGTGCGCTTCCGAGCATGCCACCGATAGTTAGGGAAACGAGGCGTGTGGTCAGATTGAAAAAATTGTATTGAAAGCCAAAGTGCTGCTCTTCGACTACAAGATATATTGTGCTTAATGGGGATGAGATAAACCAGACAAAAGCCCAGAGGCCCAGAATCTGGGTGTAAACGCCTGCTTCTGCCCAGGCTTTTCCGAAAATTACGGTAAAGACATCGCTGCCGACAATTGTCAGGATTAATATAGGAAACATGCCTACGATCACAAGAATCCTGAAAACGTTTTCAACAAGGGAAGGAAGGGTGCCCTCTGATAAAGCTCTTGACGCCCTCTGGAAAAATACCTGTGAAATTGAACCTCCAATAAGGTTCATTGGCAACTGCAAAAGGCGAAATCCGAGGGAATAAAAACCTACTATTGCAGGCTCGAAGAAAGCTGCGAGAATAAAGGCCGGAAGCTGCCAGGAGACTGTATTCATAAGGGCAGACCAGGTATCTATGAGTGGAAACTTGTTGTACCTTTTAAATCCCTCATATATTTTCCTCCAGCTGAGGCTTTTCCCGATAAGCTTTCTATCATCTCTCCAGATCTGTGCTCCAAGTATAAGTGTTGAAACAGACTGGCCTGCAAGGCTGCCAGCTATCAAGCCCAACGAGCTGGTTTTTTCTGCGAATCCGAGACCTATCTGCGTTGCAGTAGTCGAGACTGAGCTGGAAACTTTTGAGAGGGAGAGCCTTTTAAAAAGTTTGGTCCTTGAGTTCCAGTTGCTCAATGCAAGAAATATTCCATTTACAAAAACAAATGGAGATACAAGCCATAGATAATCTCCGATCTGGGGAGAGTTTAGAACATCAACTATGGACTCTTTAAAATACCATATGATTGGAAGGGTTAAACTGCTTACAACCAGCACTGCAAGAAAACTTAGCCCTAAGAGATTTATGGCATCTTCATCATATTCAGGCAACATTATGGAATATTCATATCTCATACACGCAATGACACTGATAATACTGGTAATAGAAATGTATAGGGCCCACACTCCGAAATCTTCAGGCCGGTACAGGTGGGTCAGAACAGGAACTGAGATAATCGTAAGAATTTGAGCAAAAGTTGTCCCGCCTGCAAGTGTCAGCACATCGGATGCAAAGCTTTCCTTCTTTTTACCTTCAGATGGTTTTTCTGCCGTGTCTGCTGTTTCATCCATATAGATAATACCTTACTTTATGAAATTTTTAAGAGTTGATGAGCTTTATCTTTTAGATTAAATCTTTTTTAATATCCCCCAATAGAACTAAAGGTTATAACTAGTTATATGCTATTTAAAATATTAATCCTACTTTCGGGACTCTGTTCCAAAATCTAGTGATTTTTGCATTTCTTAATTGAAAATCTAAATTCGTAAGAAGAATTCAGTCTCCAATCAAAATTAACATTCGTTATCTAAAGACTTCAAGCCAGAAGTATAATCGCAAGGATTGTAACCAATTACAAAATCTAGTGATTTTTAATTTTACGTTCATCACTGGATTTTGATACTGAGTCACTTTCGGCAGGTCAAAATTAAATTTTGAGAATTTTTGATGATGGCTTTTTGCAATAATGACCATTTGCACGTAGTTGTTGAGTTAATATAGCGTACATTAGTCCTAAACCTTATTGCAAAAATGTTTCGCTGCTTATATATGTCATGGGAGTTGAGCCACACATTAACCGGTTTTTAATATAATATGTATTATCGAACGTTCAAAAAAAGAGATCAAAAAAATATTTTCATTCCTTCTGTCGACCTGCCGAAAGTAAGATATCAAGAACTATCTCCTCTTTGTAACTCCCCAGGATTTGAAGAGTCCTATAAAAAACCCTTTTCATTAAATTTCTGGGTTTTATATCAACGGCGGTTAACTGTCAGCGGAATCAATGTTAAATTTTAACGATTGCGTAAAATGTCAAAAAGCGTCAAAATATCTTATAAATAATATGTATTTAATAATATATAATTGCCTTTGGATATAATACAACATTCATATACCTGGCTTGAGTATTATTTATTAGGACTTACGCACGAGATGTACAAAATTAAGAATAATAAACGTCGTAGTTTGAATTCTACTAAAATGGTTGAAGGCTTAATGCTATTGATTTCTTAGTTCAGCCGCGTAAGTCTTAAGTATTAATGAAGTGTGGGATGAATTTTGATAGAAGCACGTGTTTACATGTTGAAGATGCATTATTTAAAATGTAAATATTGAAACTATTGAAATACTTTGGACTTAAGTGGAAGGGTTTTTCATTTCTGGGTTTTTGATTGATGACGGTCAATTGTTAGCGAAATCAATGCTAAATTTTGACGATCCCAGAATACATTGAAAAACATCTAGAAAGGAAAAATTGGATTAAGTGGAGGAGTAGGATTGAATAAACAATATTTGTCAGGTTTTACCGCAATTCTTATTGCGATTCTCATAACCGCACCGGGTATTGCAGGAGCAGGACCTAAGACTGCTTGTAATGTCCCAAATGTATACGAGAATGTTACTGCCTATGATGCTCACAAAATACTCGAACAAAGAGGTGTATTCCTTCTGGACGTTCGTACTCAGGCAGAATATGACTATTCTCATATTGCAGGAGCAAAATTGATACCATTAAAAAACGTGCCGGTACATGATCCTGTTAGTTTGTCCGATAACAAGCTATTGCCGAATCGAATGAAAGAATTGCCAAAAAACAAAAACACAAAAATAGTTGTTTATTGCTACACCGGGAAAAGAGGTGGCATCGCAAGCCAAATGATAGCAGATGCCGGTTACAAAAGAGTCTATAACATTAAAGACGATAAAACCGATCAAGCCGGTCTCCCAGCATGGGTAAATGCAGGATATCCAGTTGTAATTGATTCTGTAAAATGGGCAGCTAATTATCCTCATTATCTCTAAAGGAATGACATAGGCAAATTTCAGATTTAATAAATGATTTCCAAAGGCAAGATGACCGATTCAACTTAGGCTAAATATGCATTGAATCGGTTATTTCTTTATAAATGCTAAGTAGAAAGATATCAATAGCCAACTTTGATGTAATTTAATAGGTTAACTTTTGGCAGCTGGTTTTTTTTAACTGTTGGCTATTGACTAAATTTTTTTCAGTTATTCATGGTGTTAGTCATCGAATATCTTTGAAAACTTAAGACAGAGAAGACATTTAGAATTTGTGAGTATTCTTGATTAAGCATTTTTAACAGGATTAGATGTTAAGAATCGTCATAAGGCTATGGAGTTTATTTTTCAAGAGCGCTTTCGAATCTGTCCGGACTCATCCGATAGATATGCCACCCGTCTACATGGTTTGCACCGAAATGTTCGTAGAAATCTCTGGCTGGGTTCCAATCGAGTACAGCCCACTCCATCCTTCCACAGTTCCTTTCTTTTGCAAGCTTTACACAATGGAGAAACATCGCTTTTCCTATTCCCTTTCCTCGAAACTCGGGTTTTACGAAAATGTCTTCGATGTATAGCCCTTGTTTTCCTACAAAAGTAGAGAAATTATGGAAAAATACCGTAAAACCTGCGGGTACTCCGTCCAATTCGGCAAAGAAAACTTCAGCATATGTTGTCTTCCCAAACATGGATTCCGTCAGGCTTTCTTCAGTGGCTGTGACCAGATGCGAAAGATTTTCGAATTCGGCAATGCCTTTGACAAACTCAAGAATGAGAGGGACATCTTCTTTTTCCGCATTGCGAATGTTCAAACCGGATTTTATTTCATTCCCTGCCATTTTCGTTCCTTTTTTACAGTTGAAAAAGTGCTCTATTTACAGTTGAAAAAGTGCTCTATTAATACAATACAACAGAGTTACAAAAGGGAAACGGAAGTGGAAAAGAAGGAAAGGAACTTTACTCTTCCCTTTTCCTTTCCCCGAAGACTTCCTTTACGATTTTTACAGCACAGAGGTCTCCGCACATCGAACAGGCATCACTTTCTGTCTTCCTTGAGTCCCGGATTTTGCGGGCTCGTGCGCCGTCGATTGCCAGCTCGAACTGCTTTTCCCAGTCAAGATCCCTGCGGGCATATGCCATGTCTATATCCTGTTTCCAGGCGCGTTCTTTCGGGCCTTCCTTTATAAGATCTATAGTGTGGGCAGCAACCTTTGTTACGAGCAGTCCTTCTTTTATGTCTTCAAGAGTTGGAAGGGCAAGGTGTTCAGACGGGGTCACCATGCAGAGGAAATCCGTGCCGTGCATCCCGGCAATTGCTCCCCCGATTGCGCCGGTTATGTGGTCAAAGCCAGGAGCGATATCAGTTACAATGGGTCCAAGAAGGTAGAGGGGAGCGCCATCGCAGAGCTCTTTCATGCCTCTTACGCTGAGTTCGATTTCGTTTAAGGGAACATGTCCCGGGCCTTCAACAAAGGTCTGGACATTGACAGCCCTTGCTCGCTTTACAAGCTCCCCGAGTGTGATGAATTCCATGAATTTCGGACGGTCGGAAGCATCGGCAATGCAGCCCGGGCGCATGCCGTCTCCAAGGCTCAGAGTCATGTCATATTCTTTTGCGATTTCAAGGAGATAGTCATATTCAGAATAGAAGGGATTTTCTTCCTCATTATGCAGCATCCAGGCAAGGGTAAAAGAACCGCCGCGGCTGACTACATTCATTATCCTGTCACTCTGGCGCAGGCGCTCAAGGGAGTTTAGGTTGACCCCGCAGTGAACGGTTAAAAAGTCCACACCCTGTTTGGCATGTTTCCGGACAGCATTGAACATATCGTCAGAAGTCATTTCCACAACAACTTTCCTGGAAGCTGCAGCCTGGTAGATCGGAACAGTCCCTACAGGAATGTTCACGGCTTTGAGGATACGGGTGCGGATTTCATCAAGGTCTCCGCCTGTGGAAAGATCCATAACGGCATGAGCCCCTAAGGCTTCTGCAGCTTTTGCTTTTTCGACTTCGGCATCAATATCGATACAGTCCCTCGAGGTTCCCACATTGGCATTGATCTTTGTGCTCATATATTTGCCAATTCCGACAGGAAGGGTTTCTCGCCTGTTATTTACAGGAATAGCTATGAGTCCTTTTGCCACGCAGGAGCGGACAGTTTCGGGATCAATTCCTTCAGTTTTTGCCACGGCTTCTATTGAGGGGGTGACGATTCCCTTTTTTGCATCTTCCATCAGTGTCATTGTTACTCCATATTGTGAGGTGGGTGAGGCGATTGCCGTACCGATTAATAGATATCAGTAAAAACATGTCAATAATAAATGTCAGTAATTAAATGTCAGTAATTAAATGTCAGTAATTAAATGTCAGTAATTAAATGTCAATAATTAAATGTCAATAATTAAACTGTACATACGACCCAACAAGAGTAATTGGTTATAAAGATAAATCAAGGTATCAGTCTTGAAAGAACAAACAGTAAACTAATATATATCTTTTGACGCCGGGAAGTCACTCAATAATTTATAAGCAAACAAATATATAAATTATGTAGACATATTATGTGGTGTGCAAATTTGGAAAAATCGTGGAAACTACTTATTAGGTAAAGGGTTTTTATTGATAGTTAGATTCTATCGATAACGGGATTATCCGACCGGCTTATATAAGCAAAATAAGAAAAAGAAGAAACATGGGAACTTTTCCCGTACAGATCATTCACATTTCCTTACTTATACTATTCTATATCTCAATATTATTCTCAATAGCAAGGTCAAGGTATTTTATATGACAATCGTCGCATTTGCAGAAAAGAACAAGGCAGCAGCCCAGATTGCCAGTATCCTGGGCGATGGGGAAATGGAGAAAATTTCAGTAGAAGGGCTGCCAGCATACGAATTTAAGTGGAAAGGTGAAGAGTGGCTGGTAATGGGGTTATCCGGGCACATTATGAATTACGATTTTCCAGAGCAGTATAATAAATGGAACGAGGTTAATCCAGGTGTACTCCTTGGAGTTGATCCTGAAAAGTTTGTGACGAGACCGGATTATGCAGCTGCAGTAAAAAACCTCGCAAAAAGGGCGGACAAGATTATTCTTGCCTGTGACTATGACAGGGAAGGGGAAAATATAGGGTTTGAAGCCAAGACCCTTTCCGAGGAAGTTACTAATGTGCCAGTTGCAAGGGCTCGTTTTTCGGCCCTTTCCCCAAAAGAGGTAAAGAAAGCTTTTGAGAACCTGATGGACCCTGATTATAATATGGCAATGGCTGCAGAGGCAAGGCAGATTCTGGACCTGAAAATGGGCGCAGCTTTTACTCGCTTTGTCACACTTTCAGTCAGGGAAAAGGCATGGACAAAGGAAGTCCTTTCAATAGGCCCCTGCCAGACGCCTACCTGTGGGTTTGTGTATGAAAGAGAAAAGGCAATCCGGGCTTTTCAGACAAAGGACTTCTGGAAAATTATAGCAATTTTCTCAGCAGAAAACGGAGAATTCGAGGGTACTCACAGGGCAGGAAATATTTATGACAAAGAAAAAGCCGCTGAGATCTTCAAGAAGATAAAAGGGGCAAAAGAGGGGCTTGTTGCGAAAAAGACTGTAAAGGAAACAAAAACCAGCCCTCCTAACCCGTTGAATACCACTGAATTTCTAAAGCGGGCCTCTAAGTTCCTTGGGATCAGTCCGGAACTCGCTCTTGAGGTTGCAGAACAGCTTTACCTTGCAGGATTCACCAGCTACCCGAGGACAGATACAAATAAATACGCAGATGATTTTGATTTCAAGTCCCTTCTCTTTGATTTTGCGCGGCAGAAAGAGTACAGGCCTTTTGCCGAATCTATCCTTATAGCGCCTATCGTCCCGAAAAACGGAGAAAAAGATGCTCATGACCACCCTCCGATCCACCCTATCAGGGCTGCTTCGAGAGGAGAGGTAAGTTCTGCAGTAAACATCCCCCAGGCACCTGAAGTCTATGACCTTATTGCAAGGCATTTCCTGGCAAACCTTATGCCTGATGCTATTTTTGAGAAGACTCACCTTCACATGCTCGTGCAGGAAGATCCGTTTGACTCATCCGGAACAGTGCTCAAAGATTCAGGCTGGCTCGAAGTCTATCCTTTTGAAAACAAAAAAGATAAGCTTCTTCCGTTTGTGGAGGAAGGGCAAAAGGTCGGCATAAAAAAGCTAAGTAACACAAAGTCAAAAACCAGCCCTCCCAAGAAGCTGACAGAAGCCGAACTTCTGACCCTTATGGATAAGAACGGAATAGGCACAAAGGCAACAGCTCCAAGTCATATCGAAACAAATAAGAAACGAGGGTATTTTGAGACCAAGGGAAAAACCGTCTCGATTCTGGATACAGGCTTTACGCTCATGGAAGGGCTTTCGCTTACTGTCCCTATTTTGATCAGACCAGATATCCGATCAAAGATTGAAGCTCTTATCCAGGAAGTCGAAGACGGGAAAAAAGAGTTTGAAGCAGCTCTTGACGAGGGTACGACCCTGATCCGGGAGATGTACTCCCAGCTTGAAGCAAATAAAAATGAGTTGACTTCAAGCATAGCAGGCACGATAAAAGATGAAGCTGCCCTTGAGGACAAGAAAAACTACATTGGGACCTGCAAGGCGTGCGGACATGTGCTCAAGATCGTACAAACAGATTCAGGAAGGTTTGTTGGCTGCACAGGCTATCCTGATTGCAGAAACTCGTATCCTCTGCCGAAAACGGGGGCTCTGACCGTACTCAGGAGCAAGGAATGCAAAAAAGAAGGCGCAGCTGTCCTGAAAGTAGGAAACAAGTATAACTGGGCTGTGGGCTTAGGGCCGTGCTTTAAATGCGATCTTGAAAAGGAATGCTACCCTCCGGAAACTGTCGGGCCCTGCCCTGAATGTGACGGAAGCATGTTTCTGATCACTTTCAAAGATTCACGTTTCCTGGGCTGTACAAAGCGCTGCGGGTACACACATTCAGTCCCCAAAACCGGAAAATTGACCCTGCTTGATAAAACCTGTGAAGGCTGCGGCTGGAAGATGTTCAGGCTAAAAGAAGAAGGCGAGAGCTCAGAAGAAGATTTCTGTGTAAACCGGCGCTGCAAAGAAGGCAGAAAATACTGGAGAAAAACAGGCACTGCAATTGAAGCCAGGCCGCGGGCAAAGGCTTCTGTAAGCCCGGCAGCAATCTCGGCAACAAGCACAGCGGCAGGTAAGGTTTCAAAAGTATCGGCTGAGGGCAGGAAAGAGAATAGATGAAAGCTTCAATGAAGACCCAGGAAAAACAGCCCGAATTGCGCCTCGGGAGTACGCGGTCCGTTTCACTCGCTTCGCTCCCCGAGTTTCGCTTCGGGATCACAGAAAATCGGGTATTTTCTGGGAGTTGCACTGCAAGTGCAACAGCACGAGGTCCTTTTCGCTTCGCTCAAGAGGACGAATTTAGAAAGTTATAGCATGTCAACCAGGATTGATGGTCAGGGTAAATATTCGTATATTTCCAGCTTATGCTGGTTCAGGCAATTTTAGTTTTCAGTTTTTCCTTTCAGTTTTCTATTTTCTTTTGCTCTTTTTTAGTTCTTCTCTATAGGTATTCTGCATTTTTCTCTTCAGATCTTACTCCTAAATCTTAACATGTAATTCTTTATACTTGTCGAAACCATATTTTCTATTGATTTCCATGCTTGAAGAATATGAGAAGAAAAGACATTTTGAAAAAACTCCTGAACCTTCATTCAGTGATTTAAAAGAAAGCTCTGACAAAACTATTTTTGTAGTACAGCGTCATGATGCACGCAACCTGCACTACGATTTTCGGTTGGAGATTGACGGAGTTCTGAAAAGCTGGGCTGTGCCAAAGCAGCCGCCGAAAAAGGCAGGTACCAAAAGGCTTGCTATCCAGACCGAAGATCATCCTCTTGCATATGCTAATTTTGAGGGAGAAATCCCAGCCGGGGAGTATGGAGCCGGTAAGGTTGAGATATGGGATAGAGGAACTTTTGAGCTTCAGAAACATGAGGAAAAAGAGATTGTTGTGACACTTCACGGGGAAGAGTTGAAAGGGGATTATGTTTTGATAAGGACAAAGTATGGAAAAGAAGAGAAAGGATGGCTTTTCTTTAAAAGGGCAGACTGAAAACGATCATAGAGCAGGTTCAAATGGTGGGCAGGTTTTCGAGTGCCTGAGTTTTCAGCTTAAACCTTGAGCTTTTTAAACCATTATGAGAATAAGCATATGGGGATACTTACGGAAGAACGGACAAAAATTATTATTATTGAAACTGCCGGAGCCGATTGTTGCGTTGCAGCCTGTGACGGGCAGAAAGTACACGACAAAATTGCAGCCTCTTTCTTCGAAAATAAGATCGTGGAACTCTCTTTTGCAGGGATAAGTGACCTGACTCCTGCCTTTTTGAATTCGGCAGTCGGGCAGCTTTACGGGAGCTTCCCTGCAGAATCAATTGAGAATAATCTCTCATTTATTGATATCTCCCTGGAAGATGAGATTATTCTTAAAAGGGTTATCAAGCGGGCGAGAACTTATTTTGAGCATGCTTACTCTTCCAGGAAGGCGCTAAGAGATGTGCTGGGAGGAGAGGATGCGTAAGAAAGTTCACATCGCAACCGTTTATCCTTTAAGGCGTCGCCCAAGGCTTCTTGCCGGAAGAGGCAGGCCTGCATCTGTCCCTGTAAATGTCCATTCAATAGAGAGCTATGATTTTCCCAAAGATAAAAGCTACTTCTTTGACACCAACATCTGGCTCTATATTTACGGTCCCATAGGCTGGCCTGACCAGAGGTCGGATGTTTATTCGGGGGCATTAAAAAAGATCAGGGACTCAAAAGGCACAATCTATATCAATTGCATGATAATTTCTGAGTTCATCAATGCCTTCTCAAGGATAGAATTCAAGCAGCAGTCCGAGTTTACGAGGTTTAAGGAATTTAGGAGCTCCCTGAGCTACAGGGCCATTGCCCAGAATCTCGCCTACAATGTAAAAAAAATCCTTAAAAGCACCCTGGCCTGTGACCCTGAAATGCAAGCGATAAATCTTCCTGAAGTCATGGATTTGTTCGAACAGGGAAAATACGATTTTAACGACCTTCTTTTTGCACAAATCTGCCGCGCAAAAGGTATGATTTTTGTAACTCACGATAAGGATTTCAGCGAACTCGGAGTTGAGATTCTGACTGCAAACGAGAAGCTGTTGGGTAAAGGTAAGGTGAAAGTTTTTAGTTGAGGTTTTTGCTATTTATCTCTAAATCTCTTTTTGGCTCGTCGCTATTTAGAGCGGGTTGTAAATAATTCAGTTGAAAAGTGCCCGCCCCTAATAGATAAACATCGATCCTGAATATGATTTTTTTAAATAAAAGGTGTTCAAACAGTATGTGTGTTGAACCCTTATTTGGAAAGTGATTCTAAATTACCCAGTCGAAATAACGAAGAATCAATAATTTTTAGCACATAGGAAAGTTAAATGTAAGGATTCGAGTCCGAAATTTAACCTGAAAATCTAAATTCATAAAAAGGGGGTGGGATATTTGATTATACTTGACGAACCGTACGTTTCTCAATTGCTTAAGGACACAATCACAGAAATGAGATTGCCTCTCTTGAAAAATAAGACTTCTGAACGGCTGGGTTTTGATGAAGACATCAAACTTTTAAAGGACGAAGAATTCATTGAGCTCTTGAAAAAACAGAAAGCCTGTAAAATCTACAGTAATTCTGAAATCTCCCTCGTATGGATAGCAGATAAGCTCGTGTTCACCGGCATTCCAGAAAAGATATGGCTGTTTAAGGATAAACTAAGGTTCAGGGAACTGGTAGAGAGCATATATCCTGATTTTTCTTATCAGGGAGTGGAATTTGGAAAGCTGGACGAACTGGATATCGAAAGCATCAGAAAACCCTTTATAATCAAGCCAGCAGTCGGGTTTTTCAGTGCAGGGGTTTATAAGGTCAGTGCCTCCGAAGAATGGGGAAGTGTCCTGAGGGCTTTGAAACAGGAAATGGAAACAATTAAAGGGCTTTTTCCGGATCAAGTATTCAGTTCAGGGAGATTTGTCTTTGAGGATTATATTGAAGGGCCGGAACTGGCTGTGGATGCTTATTACAACAGCGAAGGAAAGCCTGTGATTTTGGACATCTTAGAACACTTGTTTCCTTCAGAAGAAGATGTTGAAGATAAAGTCTATGTGACTTCAAAAAAGACCATCAAAACATATCTGGAAGAAACCCTTGAACTGCTGAAGAAGATAAATGAAGCTGCAAAGCTGCTGGATGCTGAGCTGAGAAATTTTCCGCTGCATATCGAACTCAGGGTTGACAAACAAAAAAGGCTGATACCTGTGGAGGTAAACCCTATCAGGTTTGCTGGCTGGTGCACGACTGATATTGCTTATTATGCATATGGGATCAATGTCCACAGATATTTTTTTGAGGGGCTGGAGCCGGACTGGAGAGAAATCCTGAAGGACGAGGAAAAAGACGACAGGACCTACTGTCTTTTGATTGCGAAAAAGCCGGATGATATTAAGACAGCAGATATCGAAGCATTTGACTACGAGGGTTTTGTTTCTGACTTTGAAACGCCCCTGGAACTGCGAAAGCTTGATTACAGGCAGTATCCGGTTTTTGCTTTCCTCTTTACTGAAACAAGAAACAGTAATTGGATAGAGATTGACAGGTATTTGAGGGTAGATTTGAAGAAATATATGCAGATGAAAAAATAAAAAGAAATTGAAGAATTTTTTAGATCATTTTCCACATAAGATTTGATTCATTTTCTAAGTAGTCAGCTTGAATGAAATTAAACTTGCCAACCCTTTCTGTGTTATTACCTTAAAATATCTCATAATGGGTAACGAACAGGTTATTAGAGTGAGGTATTTTTTTAACTTCGGCTATAAACTCGTTTGTGAATGCCTCATTTTGCCTTTTTTGGTCCAGGTCTACTTGTTGCGTTCCTAAAATGCCTCATTTCACCTTTTTTGGTCTAGGTCTACTTGTTGTTTTCCTAAACCCTAAATCTTTAATAATTTGTCTCATTCTTGATTCTGAATAGGATATTTTAAATTGCTCTCTGACAAATTTAATTGCGTCTTTTGTTTGCCAATCACGATAATTACCATCCTCTGTTGGGATTGGCTCTGAAAGTGCTTTTTTTAACATGGAAAGTTGTTCTGCTGTCAAAAGAGATTTAACTCCTCGACCAGGTTTGCATTTCAGGCTGAGCAAGCCTTCTTTTTCAGCGCGTTTTATCCAGCGGTAAACCGTTGAGCGGTAAACTGAAAAATCTTCTGCAACTTTAGCTGGACTCAAACCGTTTTTGACCAATAATAGGGCTTGAAGTCTCATCTGCTCATTTTTATCGCAGGAATTAATGGTTGCCTCAGCAATGTCGTGTGTACTAAACAGATCCAAACTCATAACTTATGTAATATACTTATCCATAGTATAAAAATATTGCATTGTACCCGGAGCCGTATAGATGGACAGATGATTTTAACCGATATGACTAATAACGATTGCTGAAGTGAAAAAGTTGGACTTGTTCCTTAAATAAGTAGAGGAGTTTACAAAATTCTGTCCTGTGTCTCTTCTGCGTTCTTTTCTGTGCCTCTGTCCAGCATCTCATTCAGGCACTTTTTAAGTAAACGGATGCTGCTGAATATTCTCATTGATTGAAGCCTATCTGTCTATTTACCTACTAACTTTTTTTTTGAAAATCCAATAGATATAAATATAATCTATCATATTTTAGTTAGAAATCTAACCATATGTAATCAAACAAATAGTTGATTAAAACGCTCACGAAAAACATTTTGCTATGACTTTCACATCTTATTTGCAGAAATTTCGGACATAAAAAAATTCGTAAATTCGCAAGTTCCCAAAGCCCTGGGTATATGCGAACCGGGAAAGAAGATGAAGTGACTGTATAGAGATCAGACGACATGCGGGGAAATTTTGAGGTTATATGGAAATGCAAGCAGAAGGTGCAGAAACACTTAAAAAGTCATTAAATTCCATTGTTCAGGAAGGTTCTTCGGCTGCTATTGGGCCTGCCAGGAATCTCTCAATTCCCGGAGACCATTCCGGCATAAATAGTGCTGAGGATACAGAAAAGAGTGCAGAGGCTTTTGAAGCTGATAATTATACTTATACCAATAACGTTGCTACCGGGACAGGGACAAAGCCCCTTATCAAATTAACAGATGTCTGGAAAATCTATCGGATGGGAGAAACTGATTTTGCAGCCCTCGCGGGGATCAACCTCGAAATCTACAGAGGGGAATTCTTGGTGGTTGTCGGGCCCAGCGGAAGCGGAAAAAGCACGCTAATGAACCTGTTAGGTTGTCTTGACCTTCCCACGAAGGGGGCAGTTTTTCTGGACTCAAAGGATATTTCCGAGCTTGGCGAATCCGAACTGGCTCGTATCCGGGGACAAATGATCGGTTTTATTTTCCAGAGTTTCAACCTGATCCCAACTTTGAACACTCTGGAGAACGTTTTGTTACCTCTGGAATTTCAGGAAGAAGAATCGTCAAAGGCAAGAAAAAGAGGAGAATACCTGCTTGAAATTGTAGGACTTTCGGATAAAATACAAAACCTTCCTTCACAACTCTCAGGGGGACAGAGACAGAGAGTTGCAATTGCCCGTTCTCTTGCCGTTGATCCACCTATAATTCTGGCAGACGAACCCACAGGAAACCTGGACACTAAGACCGGGAATTATATTCTGGAATTCCTGGCTAAATTGCGTGAAAAGGAAGACAAGACGATTATCGTTGTGACCCATGACCTGGAAATTATAAAACATGCGACAAGAGTCGTGTACCTTAGAGATGGTGAAATAGAAAAAATCGAAAAACGTAGGAAAAATGAGCCGGAGAAATAAAAATGAAAAAAATCTCTTTTCTATCACTTTTACTTCTATTTACAGCATTCATATGCTTGGGGGCCGGAACAGCGCTCGGTGCAAGCGGCTTGATAGATTCCTCATCAATGCAGGTAAACCTGACTAATCAGAATCCTGATGCAGCCCGTCCGGGTGAACCTGTCGAACTCACTTTTAGCGTGCAAAATATAGGCCATAATAACCTGAAAGACATTACTGTCGCAGTCGAACCGAAATACCCTTTCAGCCAGGTTTCCGGAGAAGCTCTTAAAAAGAGTATTGCATACCTGAATGCACGGCAGGACAACAACGATGCAGCTGTCCTTAAGTTCAAACTCATGACAGATGCCAACGCTTCCGA